>NZ_WSPG01000013.1:0-100280 GCF_022819185.1 Morganella sp. HSTU-ASny43 | reverse complement strand
CTATTATTTTTTATTTCCTTATTTAAATAAGATAATAAAATATTTCATCGTAATTACGCCTAATCATAATTTGAATACACTTATTACCGGTCAAAAAAACAGGTTATTCTGAACAGCGGGTAAACACACCCGATCTGCCATATTTTTAAACAAATCTGCCGTAAACAAGACATCTTGTTTTACAATATATTAATATTTAACATTTACCCTGCAAAAATCAGTTTTTTATAGTTGTATTTCTGTACATTTCCCCTTATCATCCGCGCCTTTGAATAGTGTGTCTCTCCTTTATTTATCTGATTGAGGTTCTATGAGCTCTGACCGTATTGCGAATCCAGGCCCGCTGGGCTTACTGGGATTTGGTATGACGACTATCCTGCTGAATGTCCACAACGCCGGATTCTTCCCGATGGCTTCTGTTATTCTGAGCATGGGGATTTTCTACGGTGGTATTGCGCAGGTCATCGCGGGTATTTTTGAATTTAAGAAAGGAAATACGTTCGGTGCGACTGCCTTTACGTCGTATGGCTTTTTCTGGATAAGTCTGGTCGGCATACTGCTGATGCCGTCAATGGGATTCGGTGAAGCAACCAGTCATGAATTCCTGGCTGTCTATCTGGCACTGTGGGGTATTTTCTCGTTCTTTATGTTTATTGCCACACTGAAAGCAAACCTGACACTGCGCGCGGTTTTCTTTTTACTGGTGATTTTATTTGCCCTGCTCGTTATCGGTAATGCTACCGGTAATGCCGCATTACTGAAATTTGCCGGTTATGAAGGTATTTTATGTGGTGCGACTGCATTTTATCTGGCAATGGCTGAAGTTCTGAATGAACAGTATGGCCGGACAATTTTACCAATCGGTGAACGTCACGCCTGATGACACGATTTCTGTATAAAAAAACCCGTTCAGTGAACGGGTTTTTTTGTCTGCAAAACGGGGATCAGAAACTCAGACCCGCGCCCAGATAAGCGCCATCCGCAATACGGTTTTCATGACCGCTGTTGGATTCAACTTCAATCTTACGGTAACCGGCTTTGACATTCAGCGGGGCAAATACTGTCCAGTTTGCACCGACATCCGCTTCTTTATAAGAGTCGTTACCGGAAGTCAGGCCTGACGGCGCACCGTAAAACTCACCGTAAACACGTACTGACGGCAGAATGCTCCATGCCACACCGACACCCGGAGCCACGGCCATACCTTTCTTACCCACTTCAGGGTCGATGTAAACCGCTTTACCGCCGACACTCGCGGAAACCGGGCCCAGCGGGAAAGCAAATTTGGCACGCGCGCCGCCTAACTGCCCCTGGTGATCACTGCGCGCCCAGTTACCGTCAAATGACAGACCGGAGTACGGGTCACCTAAGCCCACATTGATATCAGTAAATTTCTTACCGGCTTCAACATCCATAGAGATTGCGTTTGCAGCACCTGCCGCAAGCATCAGTGTTGCAGCCACAGCTGCTTTATATTTTTTCATTTTTGCCACCACATAAATTCAGACAGGGTTTCGGGCATTTTCCCCGAAACTGTCACCGTTTGAAAGTTAATATTCTGATTTTTATGTAAAGTTATCTATATCCGCCATCAATAGGTCACACCAATCCATCAAATCGACACATTCTTTTTATGACAGTGCTATATTTTATACCAAGTTATAAATACAGATAAAAACAACAATGCTCAGTGCAATTTATGACTTACCATGCTGATTTTGCACATCGCGCCAATTTCTGCAATCAGTGTCTTTTTTCCTTTACCGACTGGAGATATGTGATGAAAAAGAAAGGATTAACAACGGCTGCGGGCGCACCCGTCGTTGATAACAACAATGTCATGACTGCCGGAAAACGCGGCCCGATGCTGTTACAGGATGTGTGGTTTCTGGAAAAACTGGCGCATTTTGACCGCGAAGTGATCCCTGAGCGCCGTATGCACGCCAAAGGCTCCGGTGCGTTCGGTACATTTACAGTAACCCATGATATTACCCGTTTTACCCGCGCAAAAATTTTCTCTCAGGTCGGTAAAAAAACCGATATGTTTGCCCGCTTCTCCACCGTGGCCGGTGAGCGCGGCGCGGCAGATGCAGAGCGCGACATCCGCGGCTTTGCCCTGAAATTTTATACCGAGGAAGGTAACTGGGATATGGTCGGTAACAACACGCCGGTGTTCTACCTGCGTGACCCGCTGAAATTCCCGGATCTGAACCACGTGGTGAAACGTGACCCGCGCACCAACCTGCGCAATATGGCTTATAAGTGGGATTTCTTCTCTCATCTGCCTGAATCCCTCCACCAGCTGACCATCGATGTCAGTGACCGTGGTCTGCCGCAGAGCTTCCGCCATATGCACGGCTTCGGCAGTCATACTTACAGCTTTATCAACGGTAATAACGAGCGTTTCTGGGTGAAATTCCATTTCCGCTGCCAGCAGGGTATTGCCAACCTGATGGATGATGAAGCAGAACAGTTAATCGGGAAAGATCGTGAAAGCTCACAGCGTGATCTGTTCAATGCGATCGAGAAAGGCGATTATCCGCGCTGGAACCTGCAAATTCAGGTGATGCCGGAAACTGATGCGGCAAAAGTACCGTATAACCCGTTTGACCTGACCAAAGTATGGCCGCATGCGGATTATCCGCTGATGGATGTCGGTTATTTCGAGCTGAACCGTAACCCTGAAAACTATTTCTCCGATGTGGAACAGGCGGCATTCAGCCCGGCCAACGTGGTTCCCGGCATTGGTTTCTCACCGGATAAAATGTTGCAGGGCCGTCTGTTCTCCTACGGCGATGCTCACCGCTACCGTTTAGGGGGCAATCACCATCAGATCCCGGTCAATAAACCACGCTGCCCGTTCCACAACTATCACCGTGACGGCGCAATGCGTATTGACGGTAACAGCGGTAATGCGGAAACGTATGAGCCGAACAGTGCCGGTCTCTTTCAGGAGCAGCCGGATTTCAGCGAGCCGCCACTGTCTGTGGACGGTGCCGCCGACCACTGGAACCACCGCGAAGATACCGATTACTTCAGCCAGCCTCGTGCGCTGTATGAATTACTCAGCGACGCCGAGCATCAGCGTATGTTTGCCCGTATCGCCGGTGAACTGGTGCAGGCAGCCGAAGAAACACAAGCCCGCCAGATAGCACTGTTTAAACAGGTGCATCCGGAGTACGGTGCCGGTGTGGAAGCCGCGATCGCAAAACTGAAAAAATAATCGTGTGATAACCTGACAAAACCGCTGCAGTCCGTGACCGCAGCGGTTTTTTTATATGCATTCAGTTGGCGTGAAAACGCTCCTGTGCCATCTGAATCAGCGGTGCGCGGGTGCGTTTGATACCACCGGCCGCATCCGCTTCCGGTAATGCATAGCAGGCCGCCGGGCGCATAAATGCAGGCAGTTCCGCCAGGCACCAGTCACTGAAATGCTGACGCTGTTCGTCTGTCCAGTCATCATAATCACGGATCAGATACACCGGTACAGCACCAAACTCGTCGCTGCTGACCGGTACCACCAGACACTCCGTGATCAGCGGATAGTACATAAGCTGCTTTTCTGTCACTTCCGGCTGCACATTCTCACCACCGCAGCAGAAAAGATTATCCAGCCGGCCGTCGATCACCAGCTCACCGTCCTGCATATGGCCTTTGTCGCGGGTCGGATACCAGCCGTCATGGGACGGCAGTGTATGCAGTGCACCATTCAGCCAGACACCGGCGGCAAAACTGTCACCTTTAACCAGGATTTGCTGTTGTTCATCCAGGCGGATATCTTTGCCGTGCAGCGGATGTCCGACACCCGGTTTGCCGTCCGCCCGTTTGGCACAGACAGTTGAGGCAAATTCGGTCATACCGTAGCCGCACCAGCAGCGGATCCCGCGGGCTTCCGCTGCTTCCGTCAGCGCAACAGGGATAGCCGCACCACCGAGCAGGACATCACGCAGCGGCGGCAGCGTGTCCGGTGACTGCAGCAGACGCCAGAGCTGTGTTGGTACCAGAGAAGCATGAGTACATCCGCGCAGCGATTCCGCCAGCGTTTCCCCCTCCGCCCTGAGAACCATTTCCCCGCCCTGCAGCAGCCAGCGCCAGAGAATCCCCTGTCCGGAAACATGACACAGCGGCAGTGATAACAGCCAGCTGTCATCTGCCTGATAGTCCAGCAGTGAAACCACGCCCTGCGCCGCAGCCAGATGTGCGACCGGACGGTGGGCAATAGCTTTCGGTAACCCGGTGGATCCGGAGGTCAGTATCAGCGTTGCCAGCCGTTTCGGATGCGGGATCACGTCCGGCGGAGCCATGCCGGTCACAGACGGATCCAGTGTTTTCAGCGGCAGCGCGATTGTACCGTCGCTCCGGTCACACACATAATCCGCATCGAGAGACGCGACCAGTTCTGTCTGTAACCCGCGCGGTAATGCGGGATTGAGTATCAGAATCACTGCCCCGCAGCGCAGCAGCGCCAGAAAATCGATTACCAGCTCTGTGCTGTTTTTGCCGCGCAGCACCACGCAGTTACTTTCCCGCAATCCCTGCTGATAAAACCCGGCGGCGCGGGCATCCGCGAGAGCTGCCAGTTCTGTCCATGTCAGCGATGAGTCCGCACAGCGCAGCGCAGTTTTATCCGGTGTCTGCTGAGCATGCGCAACCCACGGCCATTGTGCTGCCGTCATTACCATTGTCCTGTCTGAGTTAATTGATCTGCGGTTATCAGTGTCAGTGTACTGCCCGGCCACGGACGCACCAGCTGTGACTGCATCAGGGAGAGCGTATCCAGCCCCGGCAGGGTATCCGGCGTCAGCCATCCGGCAAGACGGGCCAGTTGTGTCAGGCCGAAACTGCTCTCCACCGAGGAGCTGATCACCGCCTGCAACCCTTCGCGGTGCGCCGCTGTGATCAGTTCACGGCAGCGGGCGATACTGCCCGTCAGCGTGGGTTTGATCACAATCGCTGCCACGCCGGGCTGTGCTGTTACCGTAAAGCCCGGTTCACGGACAGATTCATCCCAGGCGATAGCAATACCGGTATCCTGCGCATAACACAGGGATTCTTCCGGCGTTTTGCACGGCTCTTCGAGAAAATCAATCCGGGTGCGGTGCTCCGGTGCCACATATTTCGCGAAACCATCCGCTTTGGTACGGGTCCAGCTGCGGTTGGCATCCAGGCGCAGACGCAGATCCGGCACCGCCTCCAGCAGTAAATTGACCACCATACCGTCACGAACCGCCTCATACAGCCCGACTTTCACTTTAGCGATTTTCTCACCTTCCATGGCATCGAGCGCAAGGATCAGATCATCCGGGTCACCGGTACAGAGCGGTGCTTTGCGGGTATTGAGAGTCTGCGGCAGCGTATCATCCAGCTCAGCAAGTGCGCAGCTCAGCCCGAATGCGACTGACGGCAGCGGGCTTTCCGCCGGATTGCTGCGCTGACACCAGGCCGCAATCCACGCTTCCGCCGCCTGTTGTGCTTCAGTGAGGGTTTCTCGGCTGAATTCCGGCAGCGGGGAGATTTCCCCCCATCCTTCGCGGTCATCTTCCCGCAGACAGACCAGCAGTCCGTCACGGGTTTTCAGGCGCTGATTACGCAGAATAACGCCTGCCTCCATCGGCAGGCTGAAACTGTACAGTGTAGCGTGGCGCATTACGGGTTACGTTTGAATTTAGAGAAATCCGGTGAGCGTTTTTCGTTGAATGCATTACGCCCTTCCTGACCTTCTTCGGTCATGTAGAACAGCATGGTGGCATTACCCGCCAGCTCCTGCAGACCGGACTGGCCGTCACAATCCGCATTGAGTGCCGCTTTCAGGCAGCGCAGCGCCATCGGACTGTTTTCCAGCATCTCACGGCACCAGCGCACGGTTTCTTTTTCCAGATCCGCGTAAGGCACCACGGTGTTGACCAGTCCCATATCCAGTGCTTCCTGTGCATTGTACTGACGGCACAGGAACCAGATTTCACGGGCTTTCTTCTGGCCGACAATCCGCGCCATATAAGAAGCACCCCAGCCGCCGTCAAATGAACCGACTTTCGGCCCGGTCTGGCCGAATACCGCATTATCCGCCGCAATGGTCAGGTCACAAATCATGTGCAGCACATGGCCGCCGCCGATAGCATACCCCGCCACCATCGCCACCACCGGCTTCGGACAGGTACGGATATCACGCTGTAAATCGAGCACATTCAGATGATGTGTGCCGCTGTCATCACGGTAGCCGCCGTAGTCACCGCGGATTTTCTGGTCACCGCCCGCACAGAAGGCTTTTTCGCCCTGTCCGGTAAAAATAATGGTACCGATGCCGTCATCATAACGGGCATTCGCCAGCGCACTGATCATCTCTTTCACTGTTAACGGACGGAACGCGTTGCGCACCTGCGGACGGTTAATGGTGATTTTGGCGATACCGTCTTTTGATTTATGAAACAGAATATCCTGATAATCGCCGGTGCAGTCGACCCATTCAACCGGGGCAGAGAGCTTTTCTTCGCTCGGATACATCATAGCGGTGAGTTCCTTAAACAGAATGTAATGATAAAAATGTCCGGACTGTCTCCGCAAACGCAGCGGGATTTGCCTGATGGGTGTTATGCCCAGCATATTGGATAGTCCGTAACGGAAAATGGTGTGCCTCTGCAATGGCGCGGAATTTACTGTCCCGCTCACCGCAGAGATAGAGCAGCGGCAGATTCAGGGCATGCAGTTTCTCCGCCAGCTGCGGCTGATGCCCGAGCGAGGTGTCCGACAGCATATCCGCGATCGCAAAAGCATTATGATGCAGATGCTGCTCTACCCGCTGCTGTCGCTGAACCTCATTGAGATCAGCAAAAACGCCCTGACGATACCAGTCATACAGCACCGATGCCAGCGGACGTTCACGTAACTGTTGTGCCCAGCGGTTATCATGCAGCAGCCGGGCATTGCGCTCATCGAGTGTGGCAAGCCCGGGGTTGCCGGCTTCAATAATCAGCCCGCGCAACCCTGCCCGCTCACCGTATGCAGCGTGATACATCGCCAGCCGCCCGCCGAGAGAGTAGCCAATCAGCCAGTAATCGTCTGCCTGATGTGCGGCCAGGGTATCAGCAATCAGCTGACTGACATGCGGAAAATTTTTTGCGCGGACGGATTGTGAGCCGCCGTGACCCGGCAAATCAATCAGTAATGAGGGATAATTTCCGGCTTCTGCTGCTGCCGTCAGCCACTCTTCTTTATTTCCCCACAGACCGTGCAGCCAGACCAGCCACGGACCGGGCCTGTCCGCATAACAGCGCTGTGCGGCCAGAACCGTCATTATGCTGCCTCACGGACCAGCTGCTGAAGGTATTTTGCGCCCTCGTCGCCGTTTGTCACCACCTCAATCACGGTAGCAGAGTGCTGTGACCAGGCTTTGCTGACGGCGGCTTTCAGTGACGGCCAGTCCTGCGGGGCACTGTAGCTGAGGCCGAACATCTGCGCCGCACCGGCAAAACTGACCGACTGCGGCATACAGTAAAAGCGCTGACGCTCCTGTTCCGGTGTCGGCAGCATGGAAAAGATTTGTCCGCCATTGTTGTTGACGATCAGCAGAACAAACGGCCCGGAGGTATAACGCAGCAGTGCCAGGCTGTTGAGATCATACAGCGCGGAGATATCCCCGACGACAGCAAGTGCCGGTTTGGCACTGCCGCGCTGAACACCGGCCGCCGTGGAAATCAGGCCGTCGATACCGCTCGCGCCCCGGTTGCTGTACACAGGATAACCGCACGGCAGTTGAGCAAACGCATCAATCAGCCGGACAATCAGGCTGTTACCGGCAAATAAAATGCCCTGCGGCGGCAGCAGTTCCGGCAGGCGGCAGGCAATCTGCGCTTCGCCCCAGCCATCGCCCAGGGTTTCTGTAACATGCGTGTTCAGTGCCCGCGTCCATTCCGCCAGTTGCGGAGCCCACGATGTGCGGGTTTGTGCCGGATGGTCATCCAGCCATTCGCTGACACTGCATTCAAATTTGCGGCCCCGGTGATTTGCCGGATCCAGCCGTCCCGGGATGGTATCCACAATCCAGTATTCCGGCGGCATGCAGGCAGCCTGCCACTGTAAAAGCCGTTTACCGGTCAGGCTTGAGCCGAACTGGATCACCACATCCGCCTGAGCCAGTACTTCGCGGTAACGCGGGGATGCCAGCCAGAGATCCGCATGCGGCAGCAGTTGCCCGGTCTGGGAAAGCACATCACTGATCAGCGGCCAGCCGAGACATTCAGCCCACTGACGCAACTGTTTACCTTCGGCGGCCTGCATACGTCCGGCAATAATCACACCTTTTTTCTGCCGCCAGAAGAACCAGTCATCCACGCTGATCACCGATGTACAACGGGTCTGCTGCAACCAGGGTTTATCACTCTGCCACCAGTTGCCGAGTTGTGCCTGCCATTCTTTGCCGGTCTGTCCGTCATCGTCATACAGCGGTTCGGCAAACGGACAGTTAATATGCGCTGCGCCGTGCTGCAGGCGGTTCATGATGTCATCGAGGGAAGAGACCAGCCAGGACGCCGGGATATCAAAAACCGGACGCGGCAATGCCAGTGCGGCAAACGGATGAGAAGAAAAAATACCGGGCTGGCGGATAGCCTGGTTTGCACCGCAGTCAATCAGTTCCAGCGGGCGGTCGGCGGTCAGAAAAACGAGGCGTTCGCCGGTCAGTCCGGCCTCAATCAGTGCCGGATAAAGATTTGCCACCGCCGTACCGGAGGTGACAATCACCGCCACCGGCAGCCGGGTGCTTTTCGCCAGCCCCAGCGCCAGATGCGCGAGTCCGCGCTCATCAAAATGGGTGTGACAGATAAATTTGTCATCGGCGGCAGCAGCCAGTGTCAGCGGTGTTGACCGGGATCCCGGGGCGATACAGATATGACGCAGCCCGTGACGCCTCAGCGCCTCCAAAATCACTTCCGCCCAGCGGCGGTTCAATGCACTGTTTGACATAGCTCACCTTTCCTGACCTGTAGTTCTCCGTAGTCTACGGATTGACTCAGGAAATACCTTAATGTAGTTCAATAAACCGGTGGATTATTTCACGGTTTCTGCCCCGGCAAGCAGAAAATTGCACAATCAGTGAGCGTCGCTCTCCAGCAGTGTTCTCAGACCCGCGGCTTTATTTTCAATTTCACACCACTCTGCCTGCGGATCCGAACCGGCAACAATGCCTGCTCCGGCATACAAATCCACCCGGCTGCCGCTGATTTTCGCACAGCGCAGCGACACCGCAAATTCACTGCGGGACGGGCTGCAATAACCGCCGCTGCCCGCATACCAGTCACGGTCAAACGGTTCGTTATCCCGTAAAAAGGCCAGCGCGGCACTGCGCGGCAGACCGGCAACGGCGGCCGTCGGCTGCAGACGCTGTAAACAATCACTGTCACGGGGGGCATATAACGTGGCAGAAATAACACGGTAAAGATGCTGCACTTTGCGCAGGCGGATCACCGCCGCTGCACTCACATCCAGCGCACTGACTGCCCCCTGCAGGCGCTGACAAATATCATCAACCACCACACTGTTTTCATGCACATTCTTTTTATCAGCCAGAAGCCATTGCGCCGCTTGTGCCGCGCGGTCATCTTCCGGATAGTTTGCCACTGTTCCCGCCAGCGCTTCGGTATACAACTGAGCTCCGGCCCTGAAATAGAGGCGTTCCGGCGGTGAAGCCACAAACGCAGTATTTGGTCCGGTGGCAAGCATATAGTGAAAACAGCGGTGATTGCAGTCACAGCTGGCCTGCATAAATGCCGCCGGAGAGACCGGCGCGGAGAGTTCCAGTGCGGTTTTACGGGCCGTCACTACTTTTTCCATTTCTCCGCCGGTAATGGCTGTCACCGCATCCGTCACCAGCTGTGTCCAGCCCGCTTCATCCGGCTGATGCCGCGCACTGATAACCGTGCTGTTCAATGCCGGAATTTCTGTCTGCCAGACCAGCGAACGCAGAAATTCTGTGGTCTCTTCCGCCGGGCGGCGGCTGTCAATATTGACCAGAAAGTGTGTTTCACTGCCGGATATCCGCAGTTCGGCACGGGGAACAAACAGATAACTGCCGCCGGTACCCTGTGGCGGAGACGGGGTATCAAACTGCCAGCTGTTCAGCCCCCAGATCCGGATTTGACTCTGTGCCGGTAAGGTATCCAGCAGCGCCTGAGCATCACTGATATGCGTGAAGCGACACACTTCCCCGCACACTGCCGCTGTTTCTGTATCGTCGCGGTGCTGCCAGTAGAATTGCGGCCAGCAGGTCTGCGCATTCAGCCAGCCGGTCAGCGCTGACGGGGGTAATACCGCTGCCAGTAATGGCGACAGAGTCACCGCGTACTGATAAATACCATCGGGTTTATTTTTGTTATGCGTTATTTCAGTACAGACCTGAGAAATAAAATCAGAAAAAAGAGTCACTGCTTGCTCCGGATATGCAAAATGCGCGGGTCTCTGTGATTATACGGTGAGATAAAAATTATTAAAACCATCCTTCTTTTTTATCCTTGTCACCGTTGTGCATTTTGAACAATTAATGCGGAAACCGATTCTGCTTCGGCCCCATTCACCACAGAGTTACGTATCTCATTACAGGGAGATATTTATGCACACACAAACCATGCCGGTTGACCGGATTATTACAGCGGATGAAATTGCCCCCGCCACGTTAAAGTTACTTCTGAATGAAGAAGACGATACTTTCCGGCCTGCGGGTATATTCACACATAATGATCTGGTTCATATCAAACGTTATATTCACTACGGAATGACCCTTCCCCGGGAAACAGAAGATGTTATTGAGTTTATCGGATACAGAGATACAGAGCTGCCCGGTTTTGAGCCTCATAATATTCAGCATTTATTTGTCCATATTCATCAGCATGCTCTGAGCTGGGAGCATGTTGAATCCATGACAAAACAACAGGCGATTGATCTTGAAATTGCCGGTGCCGCTATTACGGCAACCGGTAACTATATTCTGAATGCCATCAATGAAATGCCGGTGATCCGCCGGGCTGAAGTTTTATTACAGGATGCAACCGCGGATAAATTAAAAGATATCACTTACAGGAGGCAGGACAACGTTATTTCCGGAGAACTGACAAAAATATTATCTGCCATGAAAGACGATATTACGGAAGAACGGCAAAAAACACAGCAGGTAAAAAATATCATTTCCCGCTTCCGGCTGGAATTAACCGGCGGAACAGATGAATCCGGGAATGAAATTCCGTCTCTGATTTATGAAGTCAAACGTAAACAAAAAATATTATTAAAAAACCGGGATGGTGACACCACCCGCGAACTGCAGTCTGAGATACGGGTCAGAAATGAAGAGATTGAAATTCTGAAGCGCGAGTACAGCCAGTTTGTGAAGCTCTCATTCTCCGGTCTGGTCGGCGGTATTATCGGGCTGATTATCACAGGGGGTATTTTTGGTTACCGCGCCGAACAGGTACGCCGCCGTAAAAATAAATTACTGGAAGAAGTAGCAGAGCTGGAAGAACAGGTTATTTCCCGGCAAGCTATACAACAGCTGATTATCAGACTGGATAAAGAACTGAGCACACTGGACGGTTATTTTACTGATGTTCATGTTGCCGTCGATCATCTCGATTTCATGTGGCAGGTCATGCTGACAGAAATTACTGAATCCCTGAATACCTTTATGCAGATAAATGATGCATACAGCCTCTTACAATTTTCTTTGCATCTGAAAAAAATCACACTTCCCTGGCAGCGTGTTCGTGGCTATGCAAAAGAACTCGTCGCTATTTTTGATACCGCTAATCTGGCAGCATAATGAAGGAGATTATTATGATATATTCTGACATCAATCCTGAAAACATTACCCTGGCACATATTAAAGCTAAAATTAATGATATCAGTAAGAATATTGAAGCATTGTCATTACCTACCGCTGATCTGCATGCTCAGCTCCGTGATATTAAAAAATGGCAGACACGGATGCTGAATATTATTTCATCAGAATCCGCAACCATTTATTCTCAGCTGCATAGTTTAGATCCGGATGTTCTATTTAATGCCCTCTCTTCGGATACCGAAGCTAATTCTTTTTCACTACCTCATGAAAAACAAATTTACGGGTTTTTGCTCAGTCAGATTAATACCATCTATCATTCTGTGAATACGATTAATACTCAGTTTAATACTGAATATGATACTACCGCGCTCCCGTTACTGCAGGGCGGATTATTACATCAGCAGTCCTATCTGGACAAAACGATCACCATGGCACTGCCGGATATTGAAAAATTTACCTGTGATAAATTGTATTGGGAGGAAAAACTGGCTGTAATTATTCAGTCAGAAGAGATTATTCATCAGCGCGGATTTCAGTCAATCTTCGGTACAACCACACTGCCAACCGCTGAACAACTGAAGGATGTAGAGTTGTCCTCTTCCGAACGATTTATTCTCAATGAACTCCAGCGTGTTATTTCCGCTGTAGTAAATACTCTGACAGAGGGGCTGAGCTATGCTCAGCTGGTCGATACCAGAACAACAGTCAGTCAACGGATCTATGATCTCAGTAAAATTATCCGTAATCTGAAAAAAGACCTGAAACACATGCAGGATCAGATGCAGGAAGTCAGTAATGCGCAGGTGTTACTGCCTGAGCTGCGGGAATTTAACAACCGGATCAGTACGGTATTATTGCACTGGCTGCAAAGTGTCAGTCAGTATGAGCCTTATTTAAGCCAGAATGTCCCTCTTCCCGGGCTCGATAGCCTTATTCTGGCGCACCGCCGCTATTTTTCGGTCTTTATCGGTATGGCATAAAAAAACCGGGCTGAAATCAGCCCGGTTTTTCTCAGTACAGATATCAGTAACTCAGAACTGCGAATCCGGTCAGTGTGATAAACGGCTGCGGCCAGATACCGAGCACGACCACGATAATCGCGGAGAGCAGAACCACAATACCGCCTGCACTCATCGCCCAGTTGGATGGTGCCATACGGGCCGGAGATTCCGAACCGCGGATATAGAGGCTGATCATCATACGCAGGTAGTAATACAGACCGATTGCACTGCCGAGTACCACAGCGGCTGTCAGCCACCACAGTTCCGCATTCACGGCGGTCGCCACCACGAAGAACTTACCGATAAAGCCGAACGTCATCGGGATCCCGGCCAGTGACAGCATCATTACGGTCATGACCGCAGCCAGAACCGGCTTACGCCAGAACAGGCCGCGATAGGCATGCAGGGAATCCGCATCCGGCCCGGTGTACGGACTGGACATCAGACTGACCACACCGAACGCACCGAGGCTGGCAAACAGATAACCGGCCAGATAGATACCGGCCGTTTCTTCCGCCAGTTTCGGGTCATTCACCGCGATAAAGGCCACCAGCAGATAACCGAGGTGTGCGATCGAAGAGTAACCCAGCATACGCTTGATGCTGTTCTGGGTGATCGCCATCAGGTTACCGAACAGGATTGAGGCAATCGCAATCACCGTCAGAACGGTCTGCAATGTCCCGGAATCCGCCATCGGCGCGAGTACCAGCAGGCGCAGCACCGCAGCGAAAATCCCGATCTTGCTGGCGGTTGCCAGGAAGGTGGAGACCGGTGCCGGAGCACCCTGATACACATCCGGTGTCCATAACTGGAACGGGAACAGGGACAGTTTAAAGCCGATACCGACAATCATCATCCCCAGTCCGGTCAGAACCAGCGGCTGATGGCTCTGACTGTCCGCCAGGCTGCGGCCTAAGCCCTGAAAAGATAAGTCACCGGATTCCGCGTACAGCAGCGCCATCCCGAACAGCAGGAAGGACGAAGCCGCCGCTGACATCAGCATATATTTGATGGACGCTTCCAGCGAACGCTTCTGGCGGAAGGCATAGCCGATCAGCCCGAACAGCGGCAGTGTCAGCAGTTCAATCCCGATAAAGAAGGACGCCAGGTGATCCGCGCCCGACAGCAGGATGCCGCCGAGTGTGGCAATCAGTACCAGCAGATAGAACTCTTCTTTGTTATCCGGGTAGGTCTCCAGCCATGAATACGCAAAGGTCGTGGTGGCCAGTGACGAGATCAGGATAAGCCCGGTGTAAAACATGCTGTAGCCGTCGATGTGCACCAGCGGTGTCACATCCATCGCCGGCTGCTGTCCGACAAAGTACAGAGACAGCAGCGCGAGGTTCAGACCAACGACGGTCAGTGTGGCATTAATAAAGTGATCGCGTCGCCACGCAATGGACAGCATCACAACCACCACTGTCAACCCGATAATCAGCAGTGGTGAGAGTGCGATCAGTTGTTGAGGAGTTATTGTCATGGCGCGTTACAACCCTGTATTTGAAATTGAAGCAGTGTACCACTGCTGAATGTTTGCCATCGCCGCTGACGAGGTATCCAGCACCGGCTGCGGGTAAATACCCAGAATCACCAGTAAGACCACCAGCAGCATCACGATGGAAAATTCACGCAGATTCATGCCCGCGATTGGCTCTTCAGACTTCGGTGCACCGTAATACGCCTGCTGCATCATCCACAGCGCGTAAACGGAAGCAAACACCAGACCCGCAGAGGAAATCACAGTGATCAGGGTGTAGCTGCCGAAGCTGCCGAACAGGATCATGAATTCACCGACGAAGTTACCCGTACCCGGCATCCCGAGCGTTGCCACCGCAAAGAACAGTGACAGTGCCGGCAGGAATTTAATCCGCTTCCACAGACCGCCCATCTGACGCATATCACGGGTGCCGAGGCGCTCATATAACTGACCGCACAGAATAAACAGACCCGCCGCCGACAGACCGTGTGCAATCATCTGCACCACCGCACCCTGATACGCCAGCATACTCGCCGAGTAAATCGCAATCAGCACAAAGCCCATATGCGACACGCTGGTGTAGGCGATCAGACGCTTGATATCCGTCTGTTTGAACGCCATCCACGCGCCGTAGAAGATACCGACGACACCCAGCCACATGGCGATTGGTGTGAAGTCCGCAGAGGCTTCCGGGAACAGCGGCAGACTGAAACGCAGCAGACCATAAGCAGCGGTTTTCAGCAGAATACCCGCCAGGTCGACAGAACCTGCTGTCGGCGCCTGACTGTGTGCATCCGGCAGCCAGCCGTGCAGCGGAACCACCGGCATCTTGACCGCAAACGCGATAAAGAAGCCCAGCATCAGCATATACTGCACACCGTAACTCATCGGCGTGTTCAGCAGATCTTCATACGCGAAGCTCCACTGGCCGGTGGCGTTATGATGAACAATCGCCAGTGCCATAATGGCAATCAGCATCACCAGACCACTCGCCTGGGTGTAGATGAAGAACTTGGTTGCCGCCCCGATACGGGTTTTGCCGTCGGAACCACTGTGTCCCCACAGTGCGATCAGGAAGTACATCGGCACCAGCATCATTTCCCAGAAGAAGAAGAACAGGAAAAGATCCATCGCCAGGAACACGCCCATCACACCGCCGAGGATCCACAGCAGGTTCAGATGGAAGAAGCCCTGATACGGCTGGTTTTCACCCCAGGAACAGAGGATAGCCAGCAGGCCGAGCAGCGCGGTCAGCACCACCATCAGCAGCGACAGACCATCCAGAGCCAGATGAATATTGATGCCGAAACGCGGGATCCACTCCAGGAAATACTGCTCCTGCCAGTCCGGAACACCTTTCGGGTTAACTAAGCTGTAGTTCCCCTGCATCCACAGATACAGAGAAAGAAATAACGTGATCCCCATCGCCAGCAGCGCGATCCAGCGCGGCAGCTTTGTGCCGAAGCGCTCAGCCTGCCAGCACAGCAGGCCGCCGATGAAGGGAAGTAAAATCAGCCAGGGTAATAGCATGGCGCAATGTGTCCCTTATTTAAACCAAAAACAGCAGAGCGAGAACCAGCACTGCACCCAGCCCCATAGAGGCGATATACCAGCGGACCTGTCCGTTTTCACTCAGGCTCAGTCCTTTGTTACTCCAGCGGGCAAACAGCGCAGGCAGATTCATCAGGCTGTTCAGCGGGTCACTCTGCAGCAACCAGCCCACCGCTTTAAACGGCTTAACAAAAATCGCATCATACAGGTCATCAAAGCCCCATGCGCGGAACCACCAGGCCGAGAAGAAGCGTCCCGGCGCGGAATTCGCAACCGCTGTCACCAGCGTACGACGGCCCAGCCAGAGCATTGCGGCCAGCACAATCCCCGCCACAGCAACCACACCGGAAATAATTTCGGTAGTCAGTTTGCCGTCAGCAGAACCGGTAAGGGTTTCCGCCGGGAACACGCCGTGCAGCGGTTGCGGGATAAAGGCACCGGCGGCAGTGGAGAGCACCATCAGCACCAGTAACGGGAAAGTATGGGTAAAGCCTTTCACCGTATGCGCCTGTGTATGCTCTTTGCCGTGGAACACGATGAAAATCATCCGGAAGGTATAGAGCGATGTCATAAAGGCACCGACCAGACCGGCGATAAACAGTGGGTTCTGACCCTGAACCACCGCACCCCACAGGATTTCATCTTTACTGTAGAAACCGGCGGTGATGAGCGGCAGTGCGGCCAGTGCGGCACCACCCACCAGGAAGCAGAGATAGACAAACGGAATTTTTTTCCGCAGTCCGCCCATCTTAAAGATGTTCTGCTCGTGGTGGCAGGCCAGGATCACCGAGCCGGAGGCCAGGAATAACAGGGCTTTGAAGAATGCATGGGTCATCAGGTGGAAAATCGCCGCATCCCACGCCTGCACACCGAGTGCCAGGAACATATAACCAATCTGGCTCATGGTGGAGTAGGCAAGAACACGTTTGATATCCGTCTGCACCAGCGCGGCAAAACCGGCCATCACCAGGGTGACAGCACCGACCACGCCGACTAAATGCAGCACTTCCGGTGATAACAGGAACAGCTCATGGGTACGGGCAATCAGATACACACCCGCGGTTACCATGGTTGCGGCGTGGATCAGTGCCGAAACCGGTGTCGGACCGGCCATTGCGTCCGCAAGCCAGGTCTGGAGTGGTAACTGCGCGGATTTACCGACCGCACCGCCGAGGATCATCAGAGTCGCCCAGAAAATCAGGTCAGAACCGGCCGCAATATGCTGCGGAGCCAGAACCGCCAGTTCACGGAAGCTCAGGGTGCCCAGTTTATCCCACAGGATAAACATGCCGATCGCCAGGAACACATCACCGATACGGGTGACGATAAAGGCTTTCATTGCCGCTGCGCCGTTGGCTGGGTTGGTGTAATAGAAGCCGATCAGCAGATAACTGCACAGCCCCACCCCTTCCCAGCCGAGGTACATCAGCAGCATATTATCGGCCAGCACCAGAATCACCATACTGGCGATAAACAGGTTGGTGTAGGCGAAGAAGCGGGAATAGCCCTCTTCACCGCGCATATACCAGGAGGCATACATGTGGATCAGGAAACCGACACCTGTGACCACACCCAGCATGGTCAGCGACAGGCCGTCCAGCACCAGGGTAACCGGGATGGAGAAGGAAGCGGTATCCATCCATGTCCACAGTGTCTGCTGATACACCCCGCCGCCGTTAGCGAAGAAATCCATCCCCGCCCACAGCGCTGTGAGTGCCGCCAGTCCCACCGAACCGGTGCCGATGGTGGCTGACACATTTTCTGACCAGCGGCCGCGTGAAAAGGCTAATAACAGAAAGCCAATCAGCGGCAGCAAAATGGTTAAAAAGAGTAAGTTCATCCGCGCATCTCACTGACTTTATCAATATCCAGATCCTGACGCTGACGATGCAATTGCAGCAACAGTGCCAGCCCGATACTCGCTTCAGCCGCCGCCAGACTGATGGCCAGGATATACATCACCTGTCCGTCCGGCTGGTTCCAGTAGCTGCCGCCGACGACAAACGCCAGAGCCGCCGCGTTAATCATCACTTCCAGACCAATCAGCATAAACAGCAGATTGCGGCGGATCACCAGACAGGTGAAACCGAGGATGAAGAGCACAGCCGCGAGAATTAATCCGTGGTGCAGAGGGATCATGCTTTTTCCTCCGTGTTGCGCTGACTGACAATATCGCCGCCCGCTTTTTCGTCACGCCCGATGTGGTATGCCACCACCAGACCCGCCAGCAGCAGGAAGGAGGCCAGTTCAACCACCAGAACATACGGGCCGAACAGACTGATACCCACCTGTTTTGCGGTAACCACCTCACCGGCGATACCGTTATCTTTCAGAGAGCTGATGCCGTAAATCATCACGCCGAGCAGAACTGCCGAGAGCAGGCCCGGCCCCATCCAGACAGACGGGGACAGCCATTTGCGTTCCTGGTCGACAACCGCCCGCCCGAGGTTGAGCATCATCACCACAAACACGAACAGCACCATGATGGCACCTGCGTAGACGATAATCTCCAGTGCCCCGGCGAAATAGGCGCCGAGAGCAAAGAAGACCGCAGAGAGTGCCAGCAGCGAGGTGATCAGATACAGCAGCGCATGCACCGGATTGGTCTGTGTGATCACACACAGCGTAGCCAGAATGGAGATCAGTCCGGCGACATAAAAGGTAATTTCCATGGATTTTCTCCCCTTATGGCAGCAGACTTTTCACATCAATCGGCTTGGCTTCGTTGTCGGCTTCGCCTTTGGCTTTGCCCGCAACCGCCATCCCGGTTTTGTGATAGAAGTTATAGTCAGGATATTTACCCGGACCGGAGATTAATAAATCTTCTTTTTCATACACCAGATCCTGGCGCTTAAACTCACCCAGTTCGAAATCCGGCGTCAGCTGGATTGCGGTGGTCGGGCAGGCTTCTTCGCATAATCCGCAGAAAATGCAGCGTGAGAAGTTGATGCGGAAAAATTCCGGATACCAGCGGCCGTCCTCATGTTCTGCTTTCTGCAGAGAGATACAGCCGACCGGACATACCGCGGCGCACAGGTTACAGGCGACACAGCGCTCCTCACCGTCCGGGTCGCGCGTCAGCACAATCCGGCCGCGGTAGCGCGGCGGCAGGTAAACCGGCTCTTCCGGGTACATCTGGGTTTCGCGTTTATGGAAGGCATGAAGCCCTATCATCCAAATACTGCGTACCTGGGTGGCGAAACCAACCACTAACTCTTTCAATGTCATGGTTCAATCACCCCTTATTGAGCTATCAGGATCACGGCTGCTGTCACCAGCAGGTTTATCAGTGTCAGCGGCAGACACACTTTCCAGCCGAATGACATTACCTGGTCATAACGCGGTCGCGGCAGCGACGCACGGATCAGGATAAACATCATCATAAAGAAAGCGGTTTTCAGCGCAAACCAGACAAACGGCGGCAGGAATGGTCCGTGCCAGCCCCCGAAGAACAGCGTCACAATCAGGGCGGAAACTGTCACGATACCGATATATTCCCCGACGAAGAACAGACCGAACTTCATCCCCGAATATTCAATGTGATAACCGTCCGCCAGTTCCTGCTCGGCTTCCGGCTGGTCAAACGGGTGACGGTGACACACTGCCACGCCCGCAATCGCAAAGGTGATAAAGCCGAAAATCTGCGGAATGACGTTCCAGACTGTGCTCTGCGAGTTGACGATATCCAGCAGGTTAAAGGAACCCGCCTGCGCCACCACACCCAGAACCGAGAGTCCGAGGAACACTTCATAACTGACCGTCTGCGCCGAGGCACGCATTGCGCCGAGCAGTGAGTATTTGTTGTTACTCGACCAGCCCGCGAACAGAACAGCATATACCGCCAGTCCCGCCAGCATCAGGAAGAACAGGATCCCGATATTGAGATCCGCCACCACCCAGTCCGGGCTGACCGGTACAATCGCAAAGGCCAGCAGCAGCGAGGTGAATGCCACCATCGGCGCCAGGGTGAAGATAAAGCGGTCAGCGAATTTCGGTGTCCAGTCCTCTTTAAAGAACATTTTGATCATGTCCGCGACCAGCTGGAGCGACCCGCCCCAGCCCACACGGTTCGGCCCGTAGCGGTTCTGGAACAGCCCCAGCAGGCGGCGTTCACCGAAACTCATAAAGGCACCGCAGGTTACAACCACCAGCAGGATCACAACGGCTTTGAGAACATTAATCAGCACATCGATTAATTCAGGTGTAAACCAGCTGCTCATTGTGCCACCTCCTGCAGATTAACCACCGCACCCGCCAGTACCGGCGAAATGCCCGGCATACCCAGCGGCAGACCGATTTGCCCGGCTGTCAGCTGTGTGCTGATACGTACCGGCAGTGTCAGTGCGCCGTCAGTCAGTTGTACCGACAGAATCTGACCTTCCGCCACATTCAGCTGCTGTGCATCCTGTGCATTTAACATCACATAGCTGTCCGTCATACGTTCCTGAATCACCGGCGCCCGCTGTGATAATTCCTCACTGCCGAACAGGTGATAATACGGCGCAACCGTCCAGACATTCTGCTGCGGCGCAAATGCCGCCGGAATGGTACTGAAGTAATCCATACCGCCGTCTTTTTCGCTGAACAGACGCACACCCGGATCACCGAAACGCAGATGACCACCCACTTCCGCCTGGAATTTGTTCCATGCCTGCGGTGAGTTCCAGCCCGGCGCCCAGGCAAACGGAATTTGCTGACGCGGTGCTGACGGGCTGTTGTTCCCTTCCATCGAGAAGGCAAACGCCGTGTCTTTGTCCTGCGGCTGACGCTGCTCGTGCACACTGACATTCGCCAGCATCGCGGTACGCCCGCTGTAGCGGTGCGGCTCACGGGCCAGTTTCTGTCCGCGGATACGGAATGCAGCATCCGGTGCGGCATCTTTGATCCCGGCCAGGTGCGGCATCTGTTCAATGCAGGCATCAATCACATGATCCAGCTGTGACCAGTCACGGGTGTTTTCATTGAGGTCATTGTACAGGGCAGTCAGCCAGCGCCAGCTTTCATGCATAATGATGGATTTGTCGTAGAAGGATGGCTCATAGACCTGGAAGAAGCGCTGTGCGCGGCCTTCGTGGTTGATGAGTGTACCGTCACTTTCCGCAAAACTGCTGGCGGAGAGGATCAGCGAAGCCTTATCCATAATGTCAGTGCGCTGATGATCCAGCACAATCACATTTGCTGCTGCATCCAGCGCACGGTCAACAGCGGCTTTATCCGCATGGCGGTAAAGGTCGTTTTCCATCACCACCACGGTATCCGCGCTGCCGTCTGCCAGCAGAGCCAGTGCTTTATCCAGCGGCTGCGCTTCTGTCATCGCGGCACCAAAGCTGTTGGCTTCCGCGCCGACAAAGGTCAGCCCGGCATCAATGCCTTTATCTTTCAGTGCCCAGGCCACGTTTGCCGCAGCCTGAATCAGTGCATCACTGCCCGGATTGCTGCCGCTGATAATCAGCGGTTTTTTCGCACCGTTCAGCGCCTGTGCAATCATTTCAGCCTGTGCTTTCACATCCGCAGGTAAATCCGTGACTGCCGGCGCGGTGTTATCAATGATATTAGCAACAGCAAAGCCCAGACGCGCCTGGTCATCCACCGGCGCGTTGTAGTGCAGTGCCGCCACATCTGCCAGACGGGTGGTATCCACCGCCGTGACAAACAGCGGGTATTTCGCACGCTGACCGATATTCTGGATAGCGGCAATCTGCCAGTCCGCCACTTTCTGTGCTGCGGCCATTTCGCGGGCTTTGCCCTTCACGGCCTGACGGACAGAGAGTGCCACACGGGCAGCGGTTTGAGTCAGATCTTCACCCAGCACCAGCACGGCATCATAGTTTTCCATCTCACGCAGTGACGGGGTGTAGATACCGCCCTGCTGTAAGATTTCCAGCATCATTTCCAGACGGTGCTGTTCACCGGCTGACAGGCCGCTGAAGAAGTTTTCCGCCCCGACCAGTTCACGCAGTGCAAAGTTGCTTTCCACACTGGCACGCGGCGAACCGATACCGATGGTGCGTTTCGCGTGATACAGCATATCTGCCGCCGCGCGTTCCGCCTGCTCCGCATTGATAGTAAGCCAGTCATCACCACGGCGCTGCTGCGGCTGACGCGGACGGTCATCACGGTTGACATAACCGTAACCGAAGCGGCCTTTGTCGCAGAGGAAGTAATGGTTGATGGTACCGTTATAACGGTTTTCGATACGGCGCAGTTCGCCGTAACGCTCACCCGGGCTGATGTTACAGCCGACGCTGCACTGCTGGCAGACGCTCGGTGCAAACTGCATATCCCATTTGCGGTTATAACGTTCAGAGTGGGTTTTGTCGGTAAAGACCCCGGTCGGACAAATTTCCACCAGGTTACCGGAGAATTCACTTTCCAGCGTGCCGCTTTCCGGGCGCCCGAAGTACACGTTGTCGTGTGCGCCGTAAACCCCGAAATCCGTACCGTCCGCATAATCTTTGTAGTAACGGACACAACGGTAACAGGCGATACAGCGGTTCATTTCATGTGCAACAAACGGCCCCAGCTCCTGATTCTGATGAGTACGTTTTGTGAAGCGGTATTTGCGCACTGAATGCCCGGTCATGACGGTCATATCCTGAAGATGGCAGTTACCGCCCTCCTCACAGACAGGACAATCGTGCGGGTGGTTGGTCATCAGCCACTCCACCACACTTTCCCGGAACTTTTTGGCTTCTTCATCATCAATCGAGATAAAGGTGCCGTCCTGTGCCGGTGTCATACATGACATTACCAGACGACCACGGGTGTCATCGGCATTCTGATATTGCTTTACCGCACACTGGCGGCAAGCGCCGACGCTTCCCAGCGCCGGATGCCAGCAAAAATACGGAATATCAAGTCCGAGCGAAAGACAGGCATGCAGCAGGTTATCCGCGCCGTCGACTTCATATTCTTTGCCGTCTACATGTATTGTAGCCATAGTCAGCATGCTTCCAAAAGGCCTGCTATGCAGGCGTTAAACGAAAATCCGTAAGGGATCACCAGCGCTGCTTCAGCAGGTTCGGCTGGATCCCGGCAATGGTCTGCACGTTGCCGTAAACCGGCTGTACGATCCCCGCTTCAAATTCATCACGGAAATATTTGATCGCACTCTGTAACGGCTCTACCGCGCCCGGCGCGTGTGCGCAGAAGGTTTTACCCGGTCCCAGGAAACGACATAATTGCTCTAATGTCTCAATGTCTCCCGGCTGGCCTTCCCCTTTTTCTATTGCGCGCAGAATTTTCACGCTCCACGGCAGTCCGTCACGGCACGGTGTACACCAGCCGCAGGATTCACGGGCGAAAAACTCTTCGAGGTTACGGGTCAGTGACACCATGTTGATTTCATTGTCCACCGCCATTGCCAGCGCCGTTCCCAGACGGCTGCCCGCTTTGCCGATGTGCTCAAAATCCATCGGTAAATCAAGGTGATCCTGTGTCAGAAAGTCGGTTCCCGCACCACCCGGCTGCCAGGCTTTTAAAGTCAGTCCGTCGCGCATGCCCCCGGCGTAATCCTCGAGGATTTCACGGGCGGTGGTGCCGAACGGCAGTTCCCAGACACCCGGATTTTTCACGCGGCCGGAAAAGCCCATCAGTTTGGTACCGGCATCGGTGCTTTTACCTTCACTCAGACCGATATACCACTCTTTGCCGTGTGCCAGAATCGCCGGTACGTTACATAGGGTTTCGACGTTGTTGACACAGGTCGGTTTACCCCAGACCCCGGAACTGGCCGGGAACGGCGGTTTGGAGCGCGGATTGGCGCGGCGGCCTTCCAGGGAGTTAATCAGTGCGGTTTCTTCCCCGCAGATATAACGCCCGGCACCGGTGTGCACAAACAGCTCAAAATCAAACCCGCTGCCGAGGATATTTTTCCCCAGCAGACCGGCGGCTTTCGCTTCTTCAATGGCATGACGCAGATGTTTCGCTGCCTCAATGTACTCGCCGCGCAGGAAAATATAGCCCCGGTATGCTTTCAGGGCGAAGGCGCTGATCAGCATCCCTTCCACCAGCAGGTGCGGCAGTTGTTCCATCAGGAGCCGGTCTTTGTAGGTACCCGGTTCCATTTCGTCGGCGTTACACAGCAGGTAACGGATATTCATGCTCTCGTCTTTCGGCATCAGGCTCCACTTCAGACCCGTGGAGAACCCCGCACCGCCGCGGCCCTTCAGACCCGCGTCTTTGACAAGACTGGTGATCTCATCCGGTGCCATGCCTTTCAGGGCGCGTTCCGCCCCCGCATAACCGTTTTTGCTGCGGTATTCATCCAGCCACACCGGCTGATGGTCGTCGCGCAACCGCCAGGTGAGAGGATGCGTTTCCGCAGTACGGCAAACCGTTTTCACTGTCATGGATACTGCTCCAGTAACGTTTCAATGGCTTCAGGCGTAACGTGACTGTGGGTATCTTCATCAACCATCATGGTCGGCCCTTTGTCACAGTTTCCGAGGCAGCAGGTCGGCAGCAGCGTAAAGCGGCCGTCGGCGGTTGTCTGTCCCGGCTGAATATTCAGTTTGCGCTCGAGTGCGGCCTTGATCCCCTGGTAACCGGTGATGTGGCACACCACGCTGTCACAGTAACGGATCACATGACGGCCGACCGGCTGACGGTAGATCTGGCTGTAGAATGTCGCCACACCTTCCACATCACTCGCCGGAATGCCCAGCACATCGCTGATGGCGTAAATTGCGCCGTCTTCAACCCAGCCACGGTGCTTCTGCACAATTTTCAGCGCTTCGATAGAGGCGGCACGCGGATCTTCGTAATGGTGTTTTTCCGCTTCGATTTCGGCGCGCTCTTCGTCACTCAGCACAAAATCAGGTTGTTTTCCGGCTGGCTGCGCCGCATTCACTGCGCCTTGCAGTGCTTTTTTTGCTTCAGGGTTCAGTTCTTGCATAATCAGCGATCCACATCCGACATTACGAAATCGATACTTCCGAGGTACACAATCAGGTCAGAGACCAGGCTGCCGCTGATCACCGACGGGATCTGCTGCAGATGGGCATAACTTGGTGTACGGATTCGGGTACGGTAACTCATGGTGCTGCCGTCACTGGTCAGGTAGTAACTGTTAATCCCTTTCGTGGCCTCAATCATCTGGAAAGATTCCTGAGCCGGCATCACCGGACCCCATGACACCTGGAGGAAGTGGTTAATCATGGTTTCAATGTGCTGTAACGTGCGCTCTTTCGGCGGCGGCGTGGTCAGCGGGTGATCCGCCTTGAACGGCCCTTCCGGCATGTTTTTCAGGCACTGTTCCAGAATGCGCAGACTCTGACGCACTTCTTCCACTTTCAGCATCACGCGGTCATAGCAGTCGCCGTTGGCGGCAACAGGCACTTCAAAATCGAAATTCTCATAGCCGGAATACGGACGCCATTTACGCACGTCGAAATCGATCCCGGTGGCACGCAGACCGGCACCGGTCACACCCCAGTCGAGGGCTTCTTTCGCGTTGTAAGCGGCCACACCGACGGAACGGCCTTTGAGGATGGAGTTTTTCAGTGCGGCAGTGACATAGGATTCCAGACGTTTCGGCATCCAGTCGAGGAAATCACGCAGCAGGCGATCCCAGCCTTTCGGCAGATCGTGTGCCACGCCGCCGATACGGAACCAGGCCGGATGCATACGGAAACCGGTAATGGCTTCCACCACATCATAAACTTTCTGGCGATCGGTAAAGGCAAAGAAGACCGGCGTCATCGCCCCGGTATCCTGAATAAATGTACTGATATACAGCAGGTGACTGTTAATACGGAACAGTTCTGACAGCATCACGCGGATCACATCCACACGTGCCGGAACTTCAATCCCCGCCAGTTTTTCCACCGCCAGCACATACGGCATCTCGTTGACGCAGCCGCCGAGGTATTCGATACGGTCAGTGTACGGAATGTAGCTGTGCCAGGACTGGCGCTCGCCCATTTTTTCCGCACCACGGTGGTGGTAGCCGATATCCGGCACACAATCGACAATCTCTTCACCGTCAAGCTGAAGGATGATACGGAAAGCACCGTGAGAAGACGGGTGGTTCGGGCCGAGGTTCAGGAACATAAAGTCCTCGTTCTCGTTGCCGCGTTTCATGCCCCACTCTTCCGGTTTGAAGGTCAGCGCCTCCATTTCCAGATCTTCTTTCTGTTTGGTCAGGACAAACGGATCAAATTCCGTTGCCCGCGCCGGGTAATCTTTACGCAGCGGATGCCCTTCCCATGTCGGCGGCATCATAATACGGCGCAGATTCGGGTGTCCGTCGATAATGATACCGAACATTTCCCAGGTTTCGCGCTCATACCAGTTTGCATTCGGGAATGCGGAAATCACCGTCGGCACATGCAGATCGTTTTCACTCAGCGCCACCTTGAGCATGATATCGCGGTTACGCTCAATGGAAATCAGGTGATAAAACACGGAATAGTCCGCCGCAGGCAGACCTTCGCGATGGGTGCGCTGGCGCTCATCCGTCCCGTGCAGATCGAACAGCATCACATACGGTTTCGGCAGCGACTTAAGGTAAAACATCACTTCCAGAAGCTGCTCACGCTTCACCCAGACGACCGGCATCCCGGTACGTGTCGGCTGAACCGTAAATGCGTCAGGACCGAACTTACGGCGCAGCTCCTCAATTACCGGATCATCCAGGTAATCGTGAGTCTGCCACGCGGGACGCTGTGCGGTCTGCGTATTACTTTCTGTCATCATTCTTCACCACAACAGTTGTTCAGGGTTCAATGGACGCAACACATTGCAAATATTGCGCCCGGTGGCCCGAAAGCCTTAAATTTCGTCCGGGGAGCGCAGGTTGGTCACTGCAATCCGTTCACCGCGTTTTCGTTCTTTTTCTGACTGCATATTGGCGCGGTAAACGCCCTGATCACCCACCACCCACGACAGCGGGCGGCGCTCTTTTCCGATAGATTCCTGTAACAGCATCAGCGCCTGCATATAGGCTTCAGGACGCGGCGGGCAGCCCGGGATATACACATCCACCGGAATGAATTTATCCACGCCCTGCACGACAGAGTAAATGTCATACATACCGCCGGAGTTGGCACAGGAGCCCATGGAGATAACCCATTTCGGTTCCAGCATCTGGTCATACAGGCGCTGAATAACCGGGGCCATTTTGGTAAAGCAGGTTCCGGCCACAACCATAAAATCCGCCTGACGCGGGGAGGCACGCAGCACTTCCGCACCGAAACGGGCAACGTCGTGCACCGCCGTAAAGGAGGTCACCATCTCTACATAACAGCAGGAAAGACCGAAGTTATACGGCCACAGGGAGTTTTTACGGCCCCAGTTAACCATATCGTGTAATGCATGCTCGAGTTTCCCCATATACACGCTGCGGTGAACGTGCTGCTCAAGCGGGTCACTAACAACCTCTTGTTTTTGCAGGGGATAACGGTCATTCTCACCGTTTGGATCGATGCGGGTGAGCGTATAATCCATCTTGTGCCTCACTATTGACTACGGTTGATTGTTATTGATTTTGTTCACAACGCTCGGGTGTTTCACCTCGCGGCGCGAACGTGCAGGAGTCCAGTCCAGCGCGCCGATACGTGCCAGATAGAAAAGACCTGCCAATAACACCAGAATAAAGATCGCGGCTTCGGTGAACCCTATCCAGCCCGATTCTCTGACCGAAACAGACCAGGCGAAAAGGTATAAGGCTTCAACATCGAAAATCACGAAAAACATGGCAACCAGGTAGAACTTTGCAGACATCCGCAGACGTGCGCTGCCGACCGAGTCAATACCTGATTCGTAAGGGAGATGTTTGGCGCGTGCTTTTGCACGGCCCCCGAGATAACGGGCGCCCAGCAACATAAATGCACATAACCCGAGAGCACCTAAAAGATAGATGGCAAATGCCCAGTTATGGGCCAGAACTTCAGTGGCTGTTGACATACTCATTGCTTACTCATTAAAGGTGGTGTTGCCTGCCGTACCTGCATACAGCACCACAGCGACACACGAGAGGAACAACTCAGTGGCGGATACAACACTTATCGTGATGAGAAAGCCGGTAACCCGGATTGTTCCCCGCTCTTCCCAATTTTGTTACAAACCGTCAACTTAAGATTAACCCGTTGTGCGACTTTATCGCTAAAACGTGTCAGTAAGTAACTAAATTGAAAATTAACTTTATTATATTAACGGATACATCGCTTTTACTAACCCATTATCTCAGGAAAAACCTGTCTTTCCATCGGCAAACAGGGGCAATATTTTTGATCTCAATCACAGTTTGGCTGAAAATTATTTAACAAATGATTAATTCATAACCATTTCTTAAAACCTGAGAAAACAGGTCAGGTTTTTAACAAAGTTTTATTGCAATGTAATGAGCACTGTTAATTTTGGCAATCACAGAACATGCGTTTTGTTAACATTGTAACAAACAAGTAAACAAAACTGCGATGCGGCGCTTAAAACGGCATCAAAAACCTGAACACGGCGTGATGCTGTTAACATTTATATGATATTTCCGCGTAAGGGGGAGAGGATACAAAAAAGCCGGGGGAAATGATCCCCCGGCTGTGTGTCTGACTGTCACAAATTATGTCAGTCAGGCGTCAGATTATGACAGCGTTACTCCGCTGTTTTGTCATCGTCAACCGGTGTGACAGTATACGGTGTCTTCTTGTTTTCAATGGCCTGATACACCGTCAGCACTGACTCGCTCTGCTCGTCACTGTTGCGGTATAACCAGTACTGAATTTCCGGCAGACGCGGCAGCCCTTCGCTGACGCTCAGAATACGCAGGTCGGCATTCTGCATTTCCAGCGGACGGGCTGTGATCCCGACTTCGGCATTCACTGCTGCGCGGACAGCAGAAAGTGATGCCGCCTCGTAAGCAATCCGCCACTGCACCCCTGCCTCATCCAGGGTTTCAGCCGCGAGATGACGGAACGGGTTGGTTTCGTCCATCACCACCAGCGGAATCGGCTCATTAGGCTGTAACTGGAAATCCGGCGCACAGTGCCACAGCACCGGCGCGGTACGCAAAGCAGTACGCGGGTGATGGGCAATACGCGCAGTGGTCAGCGCCAGGTCAATCTCGTGATTATCCAGCATACCTTCAATGTACTGGCTGCGTTTGATGCGGACATCAACTGCCATACGCGGGTATACCGATGCAATACGGTTGAGTAAGAAAGGCAGCAGTGAGTCAACGGAATCATCGGATGCACCGATGCGTAACTCCCCTTCTGCGTCGTTGTATGCCAGTGATGCGGTGGCATCATCATTTGCCCGCAGGATCTGACGGGCGTAACCTAACAGTTGTAACCCATGGTCGGTCAGTAATTTGTTACGACCATGACGCGCAAACAGTTCGCGCCCGACAAGCTGCTCGAGACGCTGCATTTGCTGACTGACGGCAGACTGGGTGCGGCATACTGCCGCAGCTGCCGCTGCGAAGGTGTTCAGATCCGCGACTGCCACGAACGTCCGCAGCAGATCGAGATCCAGGTTTAACACTGGACGGTTTGAATTTATCATTGTTTTTTCTTCACTAATTTTGATTTTTAATAACTACCTGGTGTTTATTGGCGTGAAAAATTGCTTCGCCAACGAAGACATTACCCTATACATCAGGGTAGAGTAAAACATAACTAACACTAACAAAAATACGTAACTGTGAGTAACTCCATTATGTAATGCTGCATACTAAAACAGCAGACCTGCTATACAAACACACAAATTTTTCGTATCTTACAACACTGTTTTCCGAATATTACGAAATAAGACAATTTGTAACTGACGAAAATGCATGCTGCCAATAAGCCTTGCTGCAATATAAACCCGATTATTCTGCAACTTTAAGGTCAAATACTCTGAAAACCACATTATGCCGTAAAATCCTATTAGTTATACTACTAATAATTACCAGCATCAGGGTTTAATATATAAGAAAAGATTATACAATTTCAACAACTGCTGACTATTTAGTAAAAACACTGTATTACTTTACCAATTATGATCTTCCGATAGATAACTTTACAAAACTCAATACCCCCTCCTCCTACCAGTTGTAAGCTCTGAATTAATCACAATATCAGGCATTATACTCCGCCATATCAATGATTAACCGGCACTCCCGATCCTTTCCAAAACAAATCCTGTTGTTTTTAACCAAAAGACGTTTACTGTCTTCAAAACCCCGTACGGTAAGAGTAGAGTGGGTTATAACGGGTTTTACCTGATAAAATATAAGATTAACGCGCTAAGGTCCTGAACAGATGAATATAATAAAGAAATCCAGCAAACTCGATAATGTCTGTTACGACATTCGCGGGCCGGTGCTCAAAGAGGCTAAACGTCTCGAAGAGGAAGGCCAGAAAGTTCTCAAACTGAATATCGGTAACCCGGCGCCGTTTGGTTTTGATGCCCCGGACGAAATTCTGGTTGATGTTATCCGTAATTTACCAAGCTCCCAGGGTTACAGCGATTCAAAAGGCCTCTATTCCGCCCGTAAAGCCATTGTCCAGTTCTACCAGGAACGCGGCATGCGCGATATGACGGTGGAAGATGTCTATATCGGTAACGGGGTTTCTGAACTGATTGTGCAGTCCATGCAGGCGCTGCTGAATAACGGTGATGAAATGCTGGTACCGGCACCGGATTACCCGTTATGGACCGGTGCGGTCTCCCTCTCCGGCGGTACTGCCGTGCACTATATGTGCGACGAAGAACAGGGCTGGATGCCGGACATTGAGGACATCAAAAAGAAAATCACCCCGCGCACCCGCGGTATTGTGGTGATTAACCCGAACAACCCGACCGGGGCTGTTTACAGCAAAGATTTGTTACAGGAGATTGTCGAACTCGCCCGTCAGAATGACCTGATCATTTTTGCTGACGAAATCTACGACAAAATTCTGTATGACGATGCCGTCCACCACTCTATCGCCGCAATGGCGCCGGATCTGCTGACCGTCACCTTCAACGGCCTGTCAAAAACCTACCGTATCGCCGGTTTCCGCCAGGGCTGGATGGTCCTGAACGGGCCGAAGAAACACGCCAAAGGGTATATTGAAGGGCTGGAAATGCTCGCGTCCATGCGTCTGTGTGCCAACGTGCCGATGCAGCATGCTATCCAGACCGCAATCGGCGGGTACCAGAGCATCAATGAGTTTATTCATCCGGGCGGCCGTCTGTATGAACAGCGCAACAAAGCCTGGGAACTGATTAACCAGATACCGGGCTGCTCCTGTGTCAAACCGATGGGCGCACTCTATATGTTCCCGAAATTTGATGCCAAGCGCTTTAATATTCACGATGACCAGAAGATGATCCTCGACCTGCTGTTACAGGAAAAAGTACTGCTGGTACAGGGTACTGCCTTTAACTGGCCGGAACCGAACCACTTCCGTATCGTGACACTGCCGCGTGAGGATGACCTGGAGATGGCGATTAACCGCTTCGGGCGTTTCCTCTCTCACTACCGTCAGTAATCGTTTCTGCTGTCAGCGGCTTCCCCCGGGAAGCCGTTTTTATTTACATCCCGCCCGGAACACCGCAGAATATCCGCTCTTGTTATCAACAGATTGCTGCCAGGAATGTTGTCTATGAGTTACTTTTTTGCCCACCTTTCCCGTCTGAAACTGATCACCCGCTGGCCGCTGATGCGCAATGTGATTCAGGAAAACGTCTCTGAACACAGCCTCCAGGTGGCGTTTGTGGCACATGCACTGGCCGTGATTAAAAACCGCAAATTCGGCGGCACACTCAATCCGGAAAAAATTGCCCTGCTGGCGATGTACCATGATGCGAGTGAAGTGATTACCGGCGACCTGCCGACACCTATCAAGTATTACAATCCGCAGATAGCTCATGAGTACAAAAAAATTGAGCGCATGGCGCAAAAGAAACTGATTGCCATGATCCCTGAAGAGTTACAGGCGGATTTTGCTCCGCTGATTGATGAAGACGCGCATTCACCGGAAGATGCGGCAATCGTCAAACAGGCCGATGCCCTGTGTGCTTATCTCAAGTGTCTGGAAGAGATAGGTGCGGGTAATACCGAGTTTCATCTGGCGAAAGCGCGGCTGGAAAAAACCCTCGAAGAACGCCGCAGCCCGGAAATGGACTATTTCCGCGACGTGTTTATTCCGGGATTCAGTCTGTCACTGGATGAAATCAGCCAGTAACCGGGCAACTGTGCTTTCATCAGGGCACGCCGTCAGAACGGAAAGAGTAACGGGATCACCGCGATACTGATTGCCATAACCACCAGCGTAAACGGCACACCGATTTTGACGAAATCCCCGAAGGTATAATTCCCCGGCCCGAGCACCAGCGTGTTTACCGGGGAGGAAACCGGTGTCATAAAGGCAGCCGATGCCGCCACGCCCACCACCATCGCAAACGGCAGCGGCGACACCTGCATTTCATGTGCCGCCTGGATAGCAATCGGTGCCATCAGAACCGCTGTCGCGGTATTCGAGATAAACAACCCGATAGTCGCACACAGCACAAACAGGGCGGTCAGCATCACATGCGGGCCCAGATCACCGGCCACGTCCATCAGCCCGCTGACAATCAGCGTGATACCGCCGGTTTTCTGTAACGCCAGCGCAAACGGCATCATCCCTACAATCAGAATGATACTCGGCCAGTGGATTGACCGGTAAGCACTTTCCATATCGATACAGCGGAATTTTCCCATCAGCAGACAGGCAATCAGTGCCGCGATAAAATTCGGGATTTCATTGGTGACCATCATAGCCACCATCAGTGCCAGACAAAACAACGCATGCGGTGCCTGGGATGCAGCAGGTACCACCGCCTCCGCTTCCGCCGCCAGGTTGAGCACTATAAAGTGACGCCGTTTGGTCGCCAGCACGCGGATGATTTTCCAGTCCCCGACCACCAGCAGGATATCCCCGAGCTGCAGCGGCTCATCCACAATGTTGCCGTCAAGGGCGGCCCCGCCCCGGCGCAGACCCAGCACATTCAGCCCGTAACGGGTACGGAAACCGATATCCCGCAGACTTTTGCCGATAAGCTCACTTTCCGGGTTCAGGGAGACTTCCGCCATGCCCACGTTGCGGGAGTGTTCGGAAAAATATTCACCGCGCAGGATCATCGGCTCCAGCATCTGCTCGGCACAAAATTCGCGCAAATCCATATCACTGGCAGACATATCTATCAGCAGCACATCACGGTCACGCAGCTCCATACCGCCGGTCGCACCGACCATCACCCGCCGGAAACGCCGCCAGCGCTCAATCCCCACCACATTCGCGCCATAGCGGGTGCGCAGATGCAGTTCATCCAGCGTTTTGCCGATCAGCGGCGAACCGTTACGGACAGCAAGACGCCGCGCACGGCCGCTCAGTTTGTAGTCGCGGATCAGATCACGAAAGGTACGCCGCACATTGTCCCCTGCTTTTTCCGGCTGTTTGCTGCCCAGCCAGTGACGGGCAATCAGCATATAGCCGACACCGGCCAGCAGGATCAGTAATCCGACAGGGGTAATCGAGAAGAAGTTAAAGCCTTTGATGCCTTCCATTTCCAGGACACTATTCACCACCATGTTCGGCGGTGTTGCCACCAGAGTCATCATGCCGCTGATAAGCCCGGCGAAGCCGAGCGGCATCATCAGCCGCGAAGGGGAGATTTTCATACGTGCGGAGACACTGAGCACGACAGGGATAAAAATGGCCACCACACCGGTCGAACTCATAAACGCGCCGAGCCCGGCAACACTGACCATAAGGAAGACCAGCAGGCGGGTTTCACCGGAACCGGCCACCCGCACCAGCCAGTCCCCCATCTGATAGGCAACCCCGGTACGCACCAGCCCTTCCCCGATCACAAACAGGGCGGCAATCAGCAGAATATTGGGGTCGCTGAAACCGGCGACGGCCTCATTAACCGTCAGCGTACCACTCAGTACGAAAGCGGTGATCACCAGCAACGCCACAACATCCATCCGGACTTTGTTGGTGGTAAATAAAACAATGGCGATAAACAGCAGGGTCAGCACCCACACGAGTTCCGTATTCACCAACGTCCTCTTTCGTCAATGCCCGGACAGCGAACATCCTGTCTCATCGTTTTTGTTAACGCACAGCCCGTTTTCCCTCATCGTCTGATCGGTGCTGTGCAGCGGTGTTCCGGCTGTCAGCCGGGACGGCGGGTCAGTGTTACCGTACCGTCCGCCGCTTTCTCAACCTCAATTTCTGTCAGTGAATCCACCCGCATAGCCAGTTCATCCGTGCGCGGTGTTCCGGCAGGAACATGCACGGCAATTACCTGACAACCGGCATCCAGCCCGGAGAGCAGACCGGCGGTGGCATCCTCAAACACAAAACAGTCGCGCGGCGCCAGCCCCAGCTTTTCCGCGCCCAGCAGATAGGGCTGCGGATCCGGTTTGCCGCGGGTGATATTATCCGCCGTCACCCAGGCATCCGGCTCCGGCAGATTTGCCGCACTGTGCCGCGGACGGGCAATAGCCACAGAACCGGAGGTGACTATTGCCCACGGAATATCAAGGGAGGTCAGACGCGCCAGCAGTACCTGCGCACCGGGCAGATCCGTGACCTGATCACTCTCCCTGATCTCCTGCTCTGTCACCCACGCCAGTTGCGCGGCGATTTCATTCTCATCCGCATCCGGCAGAAAATGGCGGATGGACTCAACCGCCGGTTTGCCGTGAATAAAATGTTTTACTTCATCCTCATCCGCACCGATACGGCGGGCAAACGCCAGCCAGGCACGCTCCACCACATGCAGGGAATCGGCCAGTGTGCCGTCCAGATCAAACAAAAAACCTTTTGCAGTCAGTGCCATGCGTGCCTCGCCGTTACGGATACCGGAATATTATGCGTTAAGGATCTGATTAATTTCCACTTCACTCAGGTGATACTGGCGCGGGCAGTTATGCCATGCACCCAGCATACGGACATATTTATCCCACATCGGCGTCTGGGAGTTAAAGCCGTGGCTGCCGCTGTCAAAGTGGGTATAACGCCCTTCCGTATTTACCAGAAAACGCACATAACTTAAATAACGTGCTTCGGTCGCCGCATCAAAACCTAAGAAGTGGATACGGCGCGGGTCGATATCTTTTGCTTCTTTCAGGTTGTCGAAGGAGATACGCAGTGCGTGGTACATTTCCATCATATCAATCACACGGCGGCAGATTTCTTCCGGCAGCTCGCCGAAATCGCGATCCAGTTCGCGCATCTGCAGCCCGAAGCCGCGCTCAATAATAGTCTGCTGGCGGCGGTAGCGCTCGGCATTATCCGGATCCAGCATAGCCATCATTTTATACTGGTTAGAGAGGATAAGGCGTTGTGCGTTGGTCATTTCCATGGTGTATCTCCTGAAAAAGTAATCCGGGGTATGGTCAGAATCATCGCATTACTCAAATCTATAAGATAGTGAAATACACACCTTTTTTGATCTCAGCGGGGAATTTCGCCCGGGTAATTATACGGAGAGGAAAAACAGGGGGTTACAGAAGCTGAATCGATTAATAAAGGAAGGGGTTCTTCCGCCCGCATAACCGGGCGGAAAACAGCGCAACTTACAGGTCATCCAGAAAAGAGTTATCCAGCTGCTTAAAAGCGCGTTTCAGTAACTCGGCCAGTGCCATATAATCCGGTGTGCCTTCAACCGGCGCAATCGCAATCCCGGCTTCGGCAAATTTTGCACGGATTTCGTAAAACCAGCTGAGCAGCCCGGCCGGTAAAGGCGTGGCGGCGCGCCGTCCCAGCCACCATAACCCCTGCAGCGGCAGCGAGCAGGCAAACAGTGCGGTGGCGACTGCGGGACCTAATGCCCCGCCGAGGGCTATCTGCCATGTCAGGGTAAACACCGACAGCGGCGGCATAAAACGGATACCGAACTGTGTCGATTTTATGACACGATTCTCCGGGAAAACCGGGGCGAGCTGTTTCGCGGCCGGCCAGGTGGCGGCGTAACGTTTACCGAGACGCAGTGCGCGGAACAGACCCGGTTTTGCCGGTGTGTTATCAGGCATTATGACCTCAATCAATAAAAAACATAATAATTAAAATATGGCTACATTCAGTCAAAATATTTTTGTAGGATTAAGTATATTTTGAAATTGCTGTCATCTGCGGGTATGCTACGCCCGTTTAATCACGGTGAAATAATCCTGAGTTAATTATTTTGTCTGATGCCGCCTTTTTCAAGGGCAAAATGTGTGTTTTTACGCCAGCAGGCCTCAGACAACAGATTGCAGCGATGATTTATCGTTCAATATAAAAATTGCATGATGTTAATCATGAACGGCGCTGAAATATTGCGCTACGCTTAGTTAGATTACGTTTTAACCACTGTCTTAATACATAAGACTTATCCACAACAAGATTATAGGTAATTCCATGTCAAGTAAGCTGGTACTGGTACTTAACTGCGGTAGTTCTTCACTGAAATTTGCGATCATTGACCCTACAACTGGTGATGAATATCTGACGGGTCTGGCAGAATGCTTTAACCTGCCGGAAGCACGTATCAAGTGGAAAATGGATGGTGCTAAACACGAAGCACAATTAGGCGCGGGCGCTGCTCACAGCGAAGCACTGCGTTTCATCGTGAAAGATATCATGGGCGACAAACCTGAGCTGTCCGCACAGATCGGCTGCATCGGCCACCGTCTGGTTCACGGCGGTGAGAAATTTGCTCACTCTGTTATCGTCACTGACGAAGTTATCAAAGCAATGGAAGAGTGCTCTGCCTTTGCTCCTCTGCACAACCCGGCTAACCTGTTAGGCGTGGAAGAAGCACTGAAAGCCTTCCCTCACCTGGCTGATAAAAACGTTGGTGTTTTCGATACCGCTTTCCATCAGACCATGCCTGAAGAAGCTTACCTGTATGCCCTGCCGTACAGCCTGTACAAAGACCACGGTATCCGCCGCTATGGTTTCCACGGTACAAGCCACTACTTCGTCAGCCGTGAAGCAGCTAAAATGCTGAACAAACCGGTTGAAGAACTGAACGTAATCACCTGCCACTTAGGCAACGGTGGTTCTGTTGCAGCTATCGTTAACGGCGAGTGCGTGGACACCTCTATGGGTCTGACTCCGCTGGAAGGTCTGGTCATGGGTACCCGTTCCGGTGATATCGACCCGGCTATCATTTTCCACCTGCATGATTCAATGGGCATGAGCGTTGAAGAAATCAACAAAATGCTGACCAAAGAATCCGGCCTGCAGGGTCTGACTGAAGTCACCAGCGACTGCCGTTATGTTGAAGAAAACTACGGTAAACAAGCTGATGCGACCCGTGCAATGAACGTATTCTGCCACCGTCTGGCGAAATACGTCGGTGGTTATGCAACCCTGATGGAAGGCCGTCTGGATGCGATCATCTTCACCGGTGGTATCGGTGAAAACGCAGCGATGGTTCGTGAACACACTCTGGAGAAACTGGCTCTGCTGGGCTTCAAACTGGATCACGAACGCAACCTGGCTGCCCGCTTCGGTAACGCAGGCAAAATCACCACTGACGACAGCAGCATTGCCCTGGTGATCCCGACTAACGAAGAATTAGTCATCGCACAGGATGCAGCCCGTCTGACTGCATAATCTTTGCTCTCCGCCGGCCCCCGCCGGCGGATTTATTTTGAACACCGAATTGTGAAAAAATAAGAGGTTCATGTGTCCCGTACTATTATCCTCATTCCTACCGGCACCAGTGTCGGCTTAAGCAGCGTCAGCCTCGGGGTTGTCCGCTCAATGGAACAAAAAGGCGTCAGCCTGAGTTTCTTCAAACCGGTTGCACAGCCGCGCCGTGCAGGTATTGAAGATCAGACCACCCAGATCTTACGCGCTCACTCTTCCCTGAAGATGGCAGAGCCGCTGGATATGGATTATGTCGAAACCATGCTGACCACCAATCAGAAAGATATTCTGATGGAAGAAATCGTTGCCCGTTACCACGAGCATACTCAGGGTGCGGAAGTGATCCTGATCGAAGGCCTGGTACCGACCCGCAACTACCCGCATGCTCAGTCCCTGAACTACGATATTGCCCAGACTCTGGGTGCGGAAATCGTATTCGTGACAGCACCGGGCAATGACACCGCAGCGGAAATCAAAGAGCGTCTGGAACTGATCCGCAATGAATTCGGTGGCCATAAGAACACCAACATCGCCGGCGTGATCGTTAACAAAGTTAACGCTCCGGTTGATGAGCAGGGCCGTACCCGTCCTGATCTGTCTGAAATCTTTGATGATTCATCCAAAGCCACTATCGCTCACCTGAGCGCAGATGATCTGAAATCCCTGCCTCTGCCGGTTGTCGGCAGTGTACCGTGGAACTTCGAACTGATTGCCACCCGTGCAATCGACATGGCGAACCACCTGGGCGCGAAAATCATCAACGAAGGCGACATCAAAACCCGCCGTGTGAAATCTGTGACTTTCTGTGCACGCAGCATTCCTCATATGCTGGAGCACTTCCGTCCGGGTTCTCTGCTGGTGACCTCTGCTGACCGTCCTGACGTTCTGGTTTCTGCCTGCCTGGCAGCGATGAACGGCGTGGAAATCGGTGCGATCCTGCTGACCGGCGGTTATGAAATCGACGACAGCATCGCTAAACTGTGCGAACGTGCGTTCGAAACCGGCCTGCCAATCTTCACTGTGAACACCAACACCTGGCAGACCTCGCTGAACCTGCAAAGCTTCAGCCTGGAAGTCCCTGCTGATGACCGTGAGCGCATTGAACTGGTTCAGAACTACGTGGCAAGCCACATCGATACCAAATGGATCGATTCCCTGGTTGCGGATTCAGAGCGTCCGAACCGTCTGTCACCACCGGCATTCCGTTACCTGTTAACCGAACTGGCACGCAAAGCGAAAAAACGCGTTGTCCTGCCTGAAGGTGATGAGCCGCGTACTATCAAAGCCGCCGCTATCTGTGCTGAACGTGGTCTGGCGACCTGCGTACTGTTAGGCGATCCGGAAGAAATCCGCCGCGTGGCAGCTGCACAGGGGGTGACTCTGGGCACCGGTATCGAGCTGGTTAACCCGGCTGACATCCGCGAGCTGTATGTTCCGCGTCTGGTTGAACTGCGTAAAAACAAAGGCATGACCGAAGTCGTTGCCCGCGAGCAGTTACAGGACAACGTTGTACTGGGTACAATGATGCTGGAGCAGGATAAAGTTGACGGTCTGGTTTCCGGTGCGGTTCACACCACTGCGAACACCATTCGTCCGCCGTTACAGTTAATCAAAACTGCACCGGGCAGCTCACTGGTATCTTCCGTGTTCTTCATGCTGATGCCTGAAGAAGTGCTGGTCTACGGTGACTGTGCAATCAACCCGGATCCGAACCCTGAACAGCTGGCAGAAATCGCAATTCAGTCTGCTGACTCTGTGAAAGCATTCGGTATCGACCCGCGTGTTGCGATGATCTCTTACTCTACCGGGACCTCCGGCCAGGGTGACGATGTTGAGAAAGTCCGCGAAGCGACCCGCATTGCTCAGGAAAAACGTCCTGACCTGTGCATCGACGGTCCGTTACAGTACGACGCCGCCGTGATGGCTGACGTTGCGAAAACCAAAGCACCAAACTCTCCGGTTGCGGGTAAAGCAAACGTCTTCATCTTCCCTGACCTGAACACCGGTAACACCACTTACAAAGCGGTTCAGCGTTCAGCAGACCTGGTCTCTATCGGACCAATGCTGCAGGGTATGCGCAAACCGGTTAACGACCTGTCCCGTGGTGCGTTAGTTGACGATATCGCATACACCATCGCACTGACTGCTATTCAGGCAGCGCAGGACGAAGCGAAGAAAAAATAAGTTCTGCTGACTGAAAAGTTACAGACCATAATCCCGGCCGGGTTTCCCCGCCGGGATTTTTTTATGTATCCTGTCAAAAAAACCGCCTTGCGGCGGTTCCCTGTATTTCAGCAGAAAAATTACTGCCGCAGCTCGTGCTTCACATGTGCCGTCTGCAACTGACCATGTACCAGTTCTGATAAATCCTGCAGAGATAATGATTTTCCCTGCCAGATCCGGACACCGGCCATCATAATCATCAGCTTCTGCTTTTTGGCATCGTATTTAAAGAAACGGCTTTTTGCTGCCATACCCGGTGCCGGTGCACCATCAGCCACATGAAGTGTGAGTGTCGCCACACCGGAAGTTTCCGCGATGTCATAATCAACGATGTAGTGCAGCGGATACGGCTGTGTCAGCTTTTCACTGACCAGTTGCCCGTGGCGGAACGCAAACAGTGGTGCTTTGCCTCTGTCGCGGTACATAAAGGCCACACCCCAGAACAGCAGTAACAGCCAGAAGCCGTGAACCGCACCGGAAGCTACCAGATCTTCCGCGCCGAGTTTCACCGTGGCAATACCCATCCCGGCCGCAACCACCAGACCAAAGATAAACATCATCCGGAACATTTTCCGCCGCTCGGTGATGATCACCTCATCTGCCGCGTCAGATTCATGCAGCATCGTTTCCAGTGCTTCTGTCCGCTGTGTGGTGTACTCCGCGACCATGCCGGAGAGTGACGCCGTCAGCATCATGGAAATCGCTTTGGCATCCGTGAACAGGTCCGCGATATTGGCGTAATCATCCGACTGCACTTCACGGGAAGCGTCGGCCAGCAGCTCATCACTGAGATCCTGAGACAGTGCTTCGATACGGGTACGGGTCTGCGGATGTGTGTCGCTCGGGTGACTGGTTGCCTCATTCAGGAACTGTCCGGCTTCCGGCACACCGCGCTCACGCAGACGCGCCATCACCACAGGCAGTAAATCATCTGTTTTCAGGGTACCTTCATACAACTCACCCAGAGTTTCCGAAATCACCTCACTGACCGCAGAGATACGCAGCAGTGATGACGCCACAGCCGCCGGTGAGCTGACCGATGCCCCCGCTTTATCCGCTTCCAGCTCACGGATACGGCTCCAGTGACTGACGGCAAAATCAAACTGCTCGAGGAAAAAGATCCCGAGATACACCGACGGGCTCATAATCACTTTACTGTAGTAATCCTGCACCTCGTTGGCCACCAGCGAAATACTGTGGCTCATTCCGGCATAGATTGGCGCAAAGTTCAGACTATACGTGGTATCTTCGCCGGTGAAATGCCCCAGTTCGTGCCCGATAACCGCACTGGCTTCCTCACGGTTGAGCAGTGCGGAATAGAGCAGCGGAAAGTACAGCGTTTTCCCTTCAATCAGCTGATTTTCATTCAGGCTGATACTGTGGGATGTCACATAAAAACACTCTGTCATACCAACAACAATATGATCCGGCGACGGCGTGCCGACTTTCGCGGCAATCTCATCCACCCACTGCCACAGCCCCGGTGCTTCCTCCCGGCTGACGGCATGCCCTGTCACATCCGACGGTTCGCTGCGGAACATGGCAAAACTCTTGCGCAGCTTAAACAGCCCTTTGATGATGTACCAGATAATCAGCAGGATACTGATCAGAATAAAGATCATGATTTTCGCACCGCCGCCGCTCAGCACGAAATTACCGGCGAACCACAGCGCTTCATACGCCATCACACAAATGATGCTCAGGCCGACCAGCGTCATCTGCCCGGTCAGGATAAACGGCAGCATTTTGCGGCAGCGGGCAAAGACGTTCAGCAGCGTATCGCGGGAGCGCCGGGCAGCCCGGCCGCTGCTGATGCAGAGATAAATCGCCCCTGCGCCAAACAGCAGTGATAAAATCCCGGTGGCGACAGTTCCCAGACTGACACCCGCCCTGGCCAGAATCATGGCAATTTCGCTGCTGTATTTATTCAGATCACGGTTAATCATCCCCAGTTGCTGACCGGCAGACACAGTTTCCCCGTCATCGTAGGTAATCTGTGTATTCAGATCTTCCGCAATCAGACGCTGAAGCTCCGCTTTTTCTGACATAATATACTGGTAAGCCTGATATTCATCACTGATGCGCCAATACTGAAATGCACCCCATGCGGTGAGCAGCAGCGGTAATAACAACAGCCATCCTGCTAATTTATTTCTCATCATTATTCTCGTTCAGGTTGTATTTTATCATCTTCCGTCTATTTCCGGATAATTCTTATTAACCGGGCTTTGTTATTTAATATTTTTTAATAAAGCATAAGGCCTATTACATAAAATCATTGTAATTCATGCCGTTAACGGAAGTTTTTATGGTTTGATATTATTATCTGTATTCAGAACGGCATTCTACAGGAAAATGATTAAAGCCAGAAACCGGAATAATACAAATTATACTGAACTGTCTCTGATAATATTCTATTTTGCCGATATATTTACTGCCTGCGTTTTATTTCACCGTATTTTAAATATAAAAAAGCCTGCATATTGCAGGCTTCTCCGGTTTTTATTCTTTTTTATTCGCTGTCGCTGCTCATTTCAGCTTCAGGCGTTGCAACCGGCTTCTGCCGCTCTGCCGGGGTATAATTCTGATTATTCCGGGTCAGCCAGAGTGAGAGTGCTTTCAGTGAATCGGCCGTAAATTCGTCACAGCGGGCAGTGATTTCTGCCGGGGTCAGCCAGGTGACTTCCGATACCTCACTTTCCTGAAGCGCGAACGGCCCGTGAGTCACACAGCTGAATAACCCGCCCCAGACACGGCAGACCGGCTCTTCATAATAAAACAGACCGTGTTCGGCAAACGGCACACCGGCGATCCCGAGTTCTTCCTCTGCTTCGCGCCGGGCAGAATCGAGCATCAGCTCGCCCTGCTGCACCACGCCGCCGGCAGTGGCATCCAGCAGACCCGGGCAGTAGTCTTTGTGCTCAGTCCGGCGCTGGACAAGAATTTTTCCCATGCCGTCATGCACAACGATGTAGGTTGCCCGGTGACGCAGGTTTTCCGCCCGCATCTGCTCGCGGGTCGCCTGGCCGATGACATCATTATTCTCATCGACCACGTCCACCCACTCGATAGCGCTATCTTGTTCCATCCTCTAACCTTTTCTTTTTTATCAGCATTACGGATGCTGTTTCTGTTTTTTCAGTGACACACGCTGTTAATCCGCGGGCCGCTGCTTTATACCGCTTTTATATACCAAACTAATAATGATAGTGTGCCATTATGGTCATTGAATCAGTATATCAAGAATTGATAGCGGTTCTATGATTGTTTTTCTTTCTTGCCGATCACATCCCCCGGCGGCAAAAACTGCTATAGTCAGAGAAACCTACCGGCAGAAGGAGCATCTATGCGTATTCTGATCACAGGCGGCACCGGACTTGTCGGCACTCCGCTGGTGCAGGCACTGATTGCCCGGAAATATCAGGTGGTGGTTCTGAGCCGCTCACCGCAGAAAGTCTATTCCCGTTTTTGCTCAGCCGCAGAAAACATTAATTCACTCAATGATATAACACATCTGAATGACATCGATGCGGTGATTAACCTCGCCGGTGAGCCTATCGCGGATAAACGCTGGAGTGAAGAGCAGAAAAAGCTGTTGTGTGAGAGCCGCTGGCAGATAACCGAACGGCTCAGTGAGCTTATCAATGCCAGTGAAACGCCGCCGGCGGTGTTTCTCTCCGGCTCTGCCGTGGGCTGGTACGGTGATCAGGGACAATCCGTCGTGACGGAGGATGACGAGCCGAATCAGGAATTCACCCACACTCTGTGCGACCGCTGGGAATCCCTGGCGATGAAAGCACAGAGTGAGAAAACCCGCGTCTGTCTGCTGCGCACCGGGATTGTGCTCTCCCCGGAAGGCGGCGCGCTGGCGAAACTGCTGCCGGTGTACCGCGCCGGTCTTGGCGGCCCTATTGGTAACGGTCGTCAGTATATGCCGTGGATCCATATCAGTGACATGGTCAGCGCCATTCTGTTTCTGCTCGACGATCCCGCACAGAACGGCCCGTTCAATATGACCGCGCCTTATCCGTCCCATAATGAGCAGTTTGCAGCGGTACTGGCGCAGATCCTTCACCGCCCGCATCTGCTGCGTGTTCCGGCATTTGTGGTGAAGGCGCTGATGGGAGAAGCGGCGGTACTGGTACTCGGCGGTCAGAATGCCCTGCCGAAACGGCTGGAGGAAGCCGGGTTCGGCTGTCAGTTTATTAATCTGGAAGAAGCACTGCGGGATTTACTGGACAGTCCGGCGGACTATTAATGCAGAGCCCGGCCGGAAACAAACGGCCGGGTGATTCAGATTACGGCTGTGCAGAGCGGGGATTTTTCGCCCCGCTCCAGCGGGTAAATAAATCTTCCGGTAATGCAATATCAAACTGATCGAGCACACGGTTGACCGTCTGGTCAATAATATCCTGCACCGTTTCCGGCTGATGATAAAACGCAGGCATCGGCGGCATAATCACCGCACCGATTTCCGCCGCCTGTGTCATCAGCCGCAGATGTCCCAGATGCAGCGGCGTTTCACGAACGCCCAACACCAGTTTGCGCCCTTCCTTGAGCACCACATCCGCCGCGCGGGTCACCAGGGTGTCCGTGTAACTGTGAACAATCCCTGACAGGGTTTTCACCGAACAGGGCAGGATAACCATCCCCAGTGTCCTGACAGAGCCGGAAGATATACAGGCGGCGATATCACGCTCATCATGTACCACATCCGCCAGTGCCTGCACATCCCGCAGACTGTACGCCGTTTCCAGTGCCAGTGTCTGACGGGCCGCCTGACTGACAATCAGATGGGTTTCCACTTCCGGCACCGTTTGCAGGACCTCCAGCAGCCGCACACCATAGACAGCACCACTTGCGCCGGTCAGCCCCACAATCAGTTTTTTCATAACATCACCTGACAAAAAAGAGATTAACCCTCATTATATATCTCAAGGTTCTCAATTTCGTTATGATCCCGCAACTTTAATTCATCATCCTTACGTAAGTTTTCCACATAGTCGAGATAATCCTGGTCGATATCCTTGGTGACATAGATACCATCAAACACCGATGCCTCAAGACCCCGGATATCCGGATTCTCTTCACGCACCGCATCGATAAGGTCACTCAGATCCTGGAAAATCAGGGCATCCGCCCCAATCAGACGGCAGATTTCATCTGCTTCACGGCCATGTGCGATTAACTCGTTGGCATTAGGCATATCGATGCCGTAGACATTCGGGAAACGCACTTCCGGTGCCGCAGAAGCAAAATAGACTTTCTTCGCCCCGGCTTCCCGTGCCAGTTCCACAATCTGCTCTGACGTGGTGCCGCGCACAATGGAATCATCCACCAGCAGCACGTTTTTCCCTTTGAATTCGGTGCGGTTGGCATTGAGTTTGCGGCGGACAGATTTTTTCCGCTCCTGTTGCCCCGGCATGATAAAGGTGCGTCCCACATAGCGGTTTTTCACAAACCCCTGACGGTACGGCTTGTTCAGCATATGAGCGATTTCCAGCGCACTGTCCATTGAGGTTTCCGGAATCGGGATCACCACATCGATATCCAGGTCTTCCCACTCGCGGGCAATTTTCGCACCGAGTTTCTGCCCCATACGCAGACGGGCGTTATAGACAGAGACTTTATCGATAACGGAATCCGGACGGGCGAAATAGACAAACTCGAACAGACACGGTGTCAGTGACGGATTCGCCGCACACTGGCGGGTGTAGAGCTGCCCGGTTTCCGTGATATACACCGCCTCACCCGGCGCCACATCCCGCAGATATTCAAAACCGAGGGTATCCAGTGCGACACTTTCAGACGCGACCATGTACTCTTCACGGCCATCAACCAGAGTACGCTTGCCGAGTACCAGCGGACGGATACCGTTCGGGTCACGGAACGCCAGCAGACCGTGGCCGATAATCAGTGCCACACAGGCATACGCGCCGCGGATTTTGGTGTGCATCGCGCTGACAGCGGCAAAAATATTATCCGGCTCCAGCGGGTGAGCATCAAAGCGATCCAGCTCATACGCCAGCACGTTGAGCAGAATTTCAGAATCGGAGGTGGTATTGACATGACGGCGGGCTGTTTCAAACAGCTGATGTTTCAGCGTGTGCGCATTGGTCAGATTGCCGTTATGCGCCAGAGTGATACCGAACGGTGAATTGACATAAAACGGCTGTGCTTCCGATGCACTGGAGCTGCCTGCGGTCGGGTAACGGACATGGCCAATCCCGAGTGTGCCCTGCAAACGCAGCATATGGCGGGTTTCGAAAACATCTTTCACCAGTCCGTTGGCTTTACGGAGCCGGAAACCATTGTTACTGTCAATGGTTGCGATACCGGCTGCATCCTGGCCCCGGTGCTGTAACACCGTGAGCGCGTCATAAATTGATTGATTGACTTGCGTAAAACCAACGATACCAACAATACCACACATGTAGTTTTTTCCTCATCAGCCGGGCGGAGAAGGAAAATTCTCCGGCAGGAAACTTGACGCATTCTGGAGGTAGTCAAAGAACCACCTGATAACATGACTGAATTGGGGGATGAGTTGTGACTGCTGCCAGTCGCTGCTCTGACTCATCTGCGTAAAGCTGTCGAGGAAGAACAAAATTGCCGCCACGATCAGCACCCCGCGCAGAGCACCAAAACAAACCCCGAGAACACGATCTGTGCCTGATAAGCCTGTCCGCTGAACCAGTGAACCGATAACATGGTTAATCACCGAGCCGACAATCAGTGTCGCAACAAATAAAATCGCAATGGCGATTCCGTTGCGGACCAGCGGGTCATCAAAGCGCGTAAAATAGTCCGCCAGCAGCGGGAAAAACTCGCTGGCCACATAAAACGCACAGACCCAGGTCACTAACGATAAGGCTTCGCGAACGAAACCACGAACCAGGCTGACTAATGCCGAGAAAGCAATAATTGCAATAATTGCGTAATCAATCCAAACCATATCACTATCCAAATTGATGCCCCGGCATCAGTGACGGGCGCATTCTAACAGAAAACGAAAACGTTTGCGTAACGGATTTTTGCTCCATCCGAAAATAAATTGCGGCGAAATAAAAAATTATAATCGCCGCAAAGAGTTAACTGATTTTATTAACGGATATTGCTAATTCCTTAAATTCGCTACGGTTTATAAGACTGCACCCGGCCATCCAGCCCGGTAAGCTGTCTCAGTTCCCCCAGCGAGGACTTCAGCTCGGCCTGCGAGGCTGACGGCCCGACCATAATCAGCGTCAGCTTGCCACGCGGCACGGTATACACCTGATAACCGGATAACCGCAGTGTGGCGACAATCTCCTCCACCTTACGGACATTAGATAATGCGCCCAGCTGCACAACATAAGCCTGTCCCTGCGGCGCTTTTTCCGGTTTGGGTTCCGGTTTCGGCTCAGGTTTTGGTTCCGGCTCAGGCACTGGTTTTGGTTCAGGTTTCGGTTCCGGCTTAGGTTCCTGTTTCGGTGGCGGTTGTTTATCCGGGATCACCACCGGCGGCAGCGGATCCGCACCCGGCGGTACATTGGAGGTGGTACTGCCGCCCGCAGATGCTTCCGCAGGAGCTTCTTCCGTCCCGGTTTGTGCCGCTTCGGTAATCATGGCGCTGGATGCCCCTTCTGACGGCATCGTCGGCATGGTCTGATTGATCGGATTCACCGCATCAATCTCATCCTGCTCCCCTTCTTTCGGGATAAGCGGGATGGCTGCGAACTGGTCTTCGTTATATTTCTTATCGCCGTCCAGCAGCACCGGCAGGACAATCACACCCACCGCCACCAGGATAATGGTTCCGACTAAGCGATTCTGAAATTTACTGGCCACCCGCACCTTCCTTCGCTAAAACATCCATAACATGAGCCACCGTGTGGAATGACCCGCACACCACCACGATATCCTCCGGTGAAGCATCACGGCGCGCCTGTTCCCAGGCACTTTCCACATCGGCAAACTGCTGCGGGTTGGTCAGATGCTCCGCCAGCTGTTCTGCCGGGGCTCCGCGCAGTTCGGTCAGCGGCGCGACATACCAGTCTGTCACCTGCTCACCCAGCACAGCCAGGGTACCTTTGATATCTTTGTCGCCCAGCATACCGATCACGGCACGGACACGGCTCTGCGCAGTACGCGGTAACTGTGCCAGTTTTGAGACCAGATAACCGGCGGCATGCGGGTTATGCGCCACATCCAGCACGGTCAGCGGTTGCTGTGAGACAATCTGAAAACGGCCCGGCAGTTGTGCCTGACGCAGCCCGGTATCAATCGCCTCACGGGTGATGGCACGGCCGGTTTTGTCTTTCACCTGACGCAGGTTGTGGATCAACGCAAGGGCAGTCGCGGCATTTGCCAGCGGCACATTCGGCAGCGGCAGATTGTCGAGGGTTTCATCCTCACACTGCCACGTCCAGTGGTCGCCCTGCTCTTTGTAAGACCAGTCATCGGCACGGCAGAACAGCGAGGTTTCCAGCTTGTTTGCCACGTCAGCGATGGTATAAGGCGCATCCGGCTCACCGATCACCGCCACACAATGCGGGCGGAAAATCCCGGCTTTCTCACGGGCGATATGCTCGCGGTCAGCACCGAGCCAGTCGGTGTGATCCAGCGCGATACTGGTGATAGCCGTGATATGAGAATCGACGATATTGGTGGCATCCAGACGCCCGCCGAGGCCGACTTCCAGAATCACCACATCAAGGTTGGCTTCGCGGAACAGCTGCAGTGCTGCCAGTGTGCCCGCTTCAAAATAGGTCAGTGTGATATCGCCGCGCTGCGCGTCAATATCCGCAAAGACACGGCAGAAATCCGCTTCCGGCGGGTTTTGCCCCTGAATCCGGACCCGTTCGGTGTAATTCACCAGATGCGGGGAACTGTACACCCCGACCCGCAACCCTGCGGCCAGCAGGATGGATTCGAGCGTGTGGCAGGTGGTGCCTTTGCCGTTGGTTCCGGAAACGGTAATGACTTTCGGGGCGGGATAGCGCAGATTCATGATATCCGCCACCGCACCGACACGTTCCAGTCCCATATCAATAACCTGCGTATGCAGATCACCCAGATAAGAAAGCCACGTCATCATCGATGACGCGGCTGTCGGTCTTTCTCGCTTATCAGACATCGTGTTTTTTGACATCAGTCTCTGTTTCAGAAGATAAGTCGGTATCAGGTTCATCCGCGGTCAGGATTTCAATGATTTCACCTTCCTGCGGGAACTGATAGTTCGTCAGTTTTGACAGAATTTCCGCGACGGTATCACGCATTTCCGGGCGGCGGACAATCATATCGATCGCCCCTTTTTCAATCAGGAACTCACTGCGCTGGAATCCCGGCGGTAATTTCTCACGGACAGTCTGCTCGATAACACGCGGACCGGCAAAGCCGATCAGGGCTTTCGGCTCGGCGATATTGATATCACCCAGCATAGCCAGACTTGCGGAGACACCACCCATGGTCGGGTCAGTCAGCACAGAGATATACGGCAGACCGCGCTCCTGCATTTTAGCCAGAGCCGCACTGGTTTTGGCCATCTGCATCAGCGACATCAGCGCTTCCTGCATACGTGCGCCGCCGCTTGCGGAGAAGCAGACCAGCGGGCAGTTATCTTCCAGCGCCTGTTCAACCGCGCGGACAAACCGTGCACCGACCACAGAGGACATCGAACCGCCGATAAAGGCAAACTCAAACGCCGCCGCGACAACCGGCATGGTTTTCAGGGTGCCTTTCATCGCAATCAGGGCTTCTTTTTCCCCGGTTGTTTTCTGGGCGGACACCAGTCTGTCTTTGTATTTTTTGGAATCACGGAATTTCAGGACGTCTTTCGGCTCCAGATCAGTTCCCAGTTCCGTGGTGCTGCCTTCATCCAGAAACGTCAGCAGGCGCGCACGTGCAGGGATCCGCATGTGATGATCACATTTCGGACACACCTCAAGATTACGTTCCACCTCCTGGCGGTACAGTACCTGACCACAACTGTCGCACTTCGTCCAGACACCTTCAGGAATGCTCGCCTTGCGTGTCTGGTTCATTGGGGTCTTATTCAGAATTTTTTCAATCCAGCTCATTAATGACCTTTCCGTCTGAAATCTGGCTCAGCCAGTGTAATTATTATCTGCCATTAAACCACATTGCTTATGCACTGTGGATAAAAAACTGCTCAAACCACTCAGGCGTCATCACGTTTCTGTGCTTTTTTCGCCGCACGGCGGTGACGCCATACCTCGATAATACCGGGCAATATGGAGATGAAAATAATCGCCACGATAAGTAATTTCAAGTTTTCCTGCACAATCTTCGTTTCCCCGAAGATATACCCTGCATAGGCAAATAATACCACCCATACAATTGCGCCGATAACGTTAAACATCGCAAAGTGGCGGTAAGACATTTTACTCATACCGGCAACAAACGGGGCAAATGTCCTCACAATCGGAACAAATCGCGCCAGAATAATCGCTTTACCGCCATGAGTTTCAAAGAACGCATGGGTCTTGCGCAGATAGCTCTGACGGAAAATTTTCGAGTCCGGATTGCGGAAAAGCCGCTCCCCGAAAAAGTGGCCGATCGTATAGTTAACTGCATCACCGATAATCGCCGCCGTAATCATCAGCAGCACCATGATATGAATATTCAGGTCGTTGGTCGGCAGTGCCGCCAGTGTCCCCGCCACAAACAGCAGCGAATCTCCCGGCAGGAACGGCGTGACCACAAGCCCGGTCTCACAAAACAAGATCAGGAATAAAATCGCATAAACCCAGATTCCGTACTGCGCCACCATCTCCTGCATATGCAAATCAATGTGCAGAATAAAATCGATCAGAAATTTAATGTATTCCATATTTCACCCCGCCGGACGCGGCTTTCTGCTTATCCGGCCAATAAATTAATCTGCCAGGAAAAGCGGCCCCATCGCCGGTGACGGCAGGGCAAATTCTTCCGGGTAATCCACTGAAACCAGATACAAACCTTCCGCCGGTGCTGTCGCCGGTGCCTGTGTCCGGTCTTTCAGTGCCAGCAACTCCGCCATCCGGCTGACCGGTAAATTACCGCAGCCGACCTCCAGCAGAGCGCCGGTGATATTACGCACCATATGATGCACAAAAGCATTGGCTTTGATATCCACAATCACATACTGCCCCTGACGGGTGACGTTGACATGCATCACATTACGCCACGGGCTTCTGGACTGACACTGCGCCGCGCGGAAAGAGGAAAAATCATTCTCCCCCAGCAGGCTCTGTGCCGCTTCATGCATCCGCTTTTCATCCAGCGGATAATGAAAATGGGTCACACCTTTACTGAGGATAGCCGGGCGAAAGCGGTGATTGAAAATCACATAGCGGTAACGCCGCGCTGTGGCACTGAACCGGGCGTGAAAATTCTCCGGCACGGTCTTGACCCAGCGTACCGCGATATCCGGCGGCAGATGGGTGTTTACGCCCATCGTCCAGGCGGCATCTTTACGGACAGCTGCCGTATGAAAATGCACCACCTGGCCGGTGGCATGCACCCCGGCATCGGTCCGGCCCGCACAGAAAACCGAGACCGGCTCTGCAGCCACTTTTGACAGGGCTTTTTCCAGACAGCCCTGCACACTCGCGACTTCTGACTGACGCTGCCAGCCGTAATAACGGCTGCCGTCATATTCAATGCCCAGCGCGATCGTGGTTTTACCCTCTTCCGCCGGTAAAATCACCTCTGACATCAGTAAAACTGCTCCTGCGTCAGACGCTCGGCAATTTCGACTGCCATCAGTGCGCCGCCAAACTGTACGTTATCCGCCACTGACCAGAAGTGCAGAATTTCCGGAATACCGTAATCATTACGCAGACAACCGATATTCAGCAGATGATTGCCGGAGGCATCCGTCACCTGAGTCGGGAACTCCTGCTCTTCTGAGAGCTGAATATCCTCTGCCCGTTCCAGTTCATCACGGGCTTCCTCACTGCCGAGCGGACGCAGTGTTTCCAGCTGCACGATCTGCGCGTTGCCGTAGAACACAGGGGACTGCACACAGCTCACGCTGATCGGCAGACCGGCATCCTGCAGGACTTTGCGGGTTTCTTCCGCGATACGGCGCTCTTCTGACACACTGCCCTGCTCATCGGTCAGCAATGGCAGAAGGTTAAACGCCAGCTGTTTGCTGAAACGACCGGCTTCCGGCGGGATGCCGTTGAGGAGTTTTGCACACTCCCCTGCCAGCTCTTCCACCGCACTTTTCCCGAAACGGGAAACAGAGAACAGGTTGGTCAGATTGATACGGGATAACCCGGCACTCTCCACCAGCGGACGGATAGCGGTCAGTAACTGGCTGACGGTGCTGTCTGCCAGCGCAATCAGGTTACGGTTGCGGTATTCGCTCAGTGCCTGCGGGTTCACCGACGGCACCACCAGCGGCACATCAGGCTCCAGCGCAAACAGACCGCTGCTGTCAATCACAATACAGCCGCTGTCTGTCGCCGCTTCATAATACGCGGCGGTGGCTTCCGCACCGGCCATGAAAAAGGCCAGCTGCACCTGTGACCAGTCAAAATCACGGGCTTCGGTAACCAGATAGCTTTTGCCGTTCATGCGCACCGATTCTCCCGCGCTGCGCTCCCCGGCCAGTAAATATAACTCTCCCACCGGAAATTCACGCTCTTCCAGTAATGACACCACGGCGCTGCCGACAGCACCGGTCGCACCCAATACGGCAATATTCCAGCCTTCTGACATAGTTATCTCCGGAACAAAGACTGCACCGCGTCAGCGCGGTACAGTCAGAAAAAGAATGATGAAAAAATGATTTTATGCGCGGTATTCTGCCGTGAAACCCAGGTCAGCCAACAGCGCCGCACTCTGTGCATCATCACAAATAACAGTCAGTGATGACCACTCGCGGCGATCAGGATAAAACTTACGCAGTTTATCAAACTCACCCGTCACACCGGCCACCGCACGTAATGCCGCATCATCACGGCGGACATCATAAACCAGATGCATTAAACGTTTGAGAATACTTTGCGTTACTTTACCTGACAGTGTGATACAGCCGAATTCCGGTGCCGGTAACAATTCTGACAGCGCAACCTGCTGTGGTTGTCCGGTGAATTCCGCAAAGGCTTCAAAGACCTGCGTGGTACCACGCACCTTGCCTTCCAGGGTATAACCGGCAATATGCGGCGTACCGATATCAACCAGTGAAAGCAGTTCAGTTGACAGATCCGGCTCCGGCTCCCACACATCCAGCACCACACTCAGTGGTTTGCCGCCGGCCAGTACCGATAACAGCGCCCGGTTATCCACCACCGCACCACGGCTGGCGTTGATCAGAATGCCGTTGTCTTTCATGGCACTGAGACGGGTTTCATCCATCAGATGCAGTGTGGTGTACGGCCCGGATTTATTCAGCGGGGTATGGAATGTCAGGATATCAGCCTGTGCCACCAGGGTATCGATATCATAAAATGCCCCGGCATCACCGTTATCCGCACGCGGCGGGTCACAGATGAGAATATTAACACCCAGTGCTTCCAGACGCTTCGCCAGACGGCCGCCGACATTCCCGGCCCCGATAATCCCGACGGTTTTATCTGCCAGCTGAAAACTGTCACGCTCCGCCAGCAGCATCAGGGCAGAAAAGACATATTCCACCACAGCAATTGCGTTACAACCCGGCGCTGAGGAGAAACCAATTCCCTGCTCCGCCAGCCAGGCTTTATCCACATGGTCAAAACCGGCGGTTGCGGTACCGGTGAATTTCACCGGGGTATTTTCCAGCAGCTGTGCATTCACTTTCGTGACAGAACGCACCATCAGTGCGTCAGCATCATCCAGCACCCCGTCCGGTAACGGACGTCCCGGCACCGCCACCACGTCCCCGAGACGGGAAAACAGGGTTTCGGCGTAAGGCATATTCTCATCTACAACGATTTTCACGGGCTTCACCTTCATACTGTCGGCGGCCGGCGGAGACCTGTCGGTACGGCGGCACAACCGGAATTGAAACGGATGGCCGCTATTTTGCCACTTCTGCGGGATAAAACCTACGCCCGGAACACCGATTGTTGCTAAAGAGAGCAATTAAGGCTGATGACGGAAGCGCTCCGGCGTGACACCGGCCAGCTGAGAAAACATGGCAATAAAGGCGGATGATGAGCTGTAACCCACATCCAGCGCGACATTCTGCACACTGCGGCCTTCCTGTAATAACGCCACCGCCCGCAGAAAACGCAGGCGCTGACGCCATTCACTGAAGGACATTCCCAGTTTCTGCTGACAGCGGCGGGATAATGTCCGCTCTGAAGTAAAGCGCCGCGCCGCCCACTCCGCCAGTGACGTGTTATCAGACGGATCGTTCTCCAGCGCGCTGAGTACCGGTGCCAGCAGTTTATCATCCGTGACCGGCAGATAGGTCGGCTGACAACGCGACAGCAGCAGCTGATCCGTCAGTACCAGCGCCAGCCGTCTGTCCGCGTCAGTTTCCGGTTCACGGACTTTGCGGCCGAACAAATCCTGCATCACGGCACTGAACACCGGCGTCAGCTCTATCACACAGGCCATCTGCGGTAACTGCGGTGCCCACTGCGGCGAAATATCAATAATTTTGAAAGAGGCGCAGGCTTTGTTATAACTGGCATGTTCCGTTCCCGGCGGGATCCAGATACAAAACCCCGCCGGCGCCAGATAGCGCTGTCCCTCAACGGTCATTTCCATCACGCCGCTGGCGACATACAGCAACTGGCCGAAGGGGTGATGATGAAGGGCAAACTCCGTTTCCGAATAAAACTGTTCATGACGGCAGATTAATGTCACCGGGTCTTTCACACCCAGTGATGAAATATCTGACTTACGGGCCATCTTGTCAGATCCTCTCTATAAATTGGCGGGATATCGTTATATAGAATAATTAAGACAGATTACACTACACCACCTGCCTGATAATGAAAATGAGTTTAAGAATGAAAAACCTGCTTTTACCCCTCGGGGCTGTATTAATCTGGTCTGTGAATGCCGTGGTGAATAAACTGGCCGCCGGTGCCATCGCCCCCGGCGCGATTTCCTTTTACCGCTGGGCACTGGCACTCGCCGTGATGACGCCGTTCCTGATTATGCCGGTCTGGCAGCAGCGTGCGGTGATCAAACAACACGCGTGGAAACTGTTTATCCTCGGTTTTCTCGGCATGGGGCTGTATCAGAGCCTGGCGTACTACGCTGCTTATACCGTCAGCGCCACCTTTATGGGGATTATCACCTCGCTGATCCCGCTGCTGACCGTGGTGTTAAGTATCCCGGTACTGCGGATCGCACCGACCATCGGTATTGTACTCGGCACAATTCTCTCCCTGAGCGGCCTGACCTGGCTTATCAGCAAAGGACATCCGGCGGATTTACTGCATCAGGGGCTGGGACAGGGTGAAATGCTGATGTTTATCGCCGGTCTCGCTTATGCCTTCTACGGCGTGCTGACCAAACGCTGGGCTATCCCGCTGTCGAGCATTCACTCGCTGTATATGCAGATTGTTTTTGGCGTGCTGCTGCTGATCCCGGTATTCCTCAGCGCCGGTGATGTGACACTGAACCGCGATAATATCGGGCTGGTATTGTATGCGGGGATTGCGGCCTCTATTTTTGCGCCGCTGTTGTGGATCCTGGGCGTTACCCGGCTGGGTGCAAACGCCGCCTCTATCTTTATGAACCTGGCACCGGTACTGACCGCCATTATCGCCGCTGTCTTCCTGAAAGAAGAGCTGCACAGCTATCATATTATCGGCGGTGGTGTGGTACTGATCGGGGTCATTATGGCGCAGCGTCTGCGCACACCGCTGACACAGATTATACGCCGCAAAACGAAAAAAACACAGCCGCAGCGGTGTGGTGCGGGGGAATAGGTAAAAACAAAATCAGGGTCCGGTATTCAGGGATAACCAACAAAAATGAAAAGTATTAATTCATTGATGAATCATATAATTTTCTTTTGTTGTTATCCCTTTTTTACTAACTTTATCAATGCCTTATTTTTACTCTGCTATTTTTTAGTATCTTTGCAATTTTTCATATCCGTCACAAAGTGACAAAACAGTATCAGTATTGATTCTTATTATCATATATGACTATGTTAAAGTCCTGTCAGTGGCACACCAAACGACGGAATACCATACAGTGACTAAAAAATATTATATTCAAAATATGTGCTGGGGCTGGTTTTATACTTCTATTTTCTTTTACTATTGCTGGAATGATAATTTTAAATACAGACTGACCTTTTTGCTATTATCCATATTTGGATTTATTTTTTATCCTGTTGCAAAATGGATAACTGAATACTTTTTCCTTAAATTCACGACACCACAATTCTGGAAAAGTGGTTTTTTCATTGATACACCGGGAAGAACTGGTTTATTGGCCATATATGGTTGCTCTGTATTTTTATTATCACTGCCTATAATAATAATTTTTATTATTGCTATTCTTATAAAAAGGCTACCACAGAAATAGGCAGCCTCTGTTTTTATAAATTAAATCCCCCAAAACAGATTAGCTTTTTCAGCCAGTTCATCATCAATCAATACTCCGGTGCCGGCCATTATCAAACCATAGCCTATAAGGCCGACGGGATTTCCCAGCAATACACTGAAGATGAATGCAACTACAACAGTCGCAGCATTCCCGGCTGCGATGACTTCGGTTTTAACAAAAAATGGCCGCCAATTATCTGTTTTTACAGATTTAATCAATTCACCAACCCAATCAAATGCATTGATTGCATGACTCAGAACCCCCATACCCTTGCTGAATTTTGTAAAATTTTTTGCGGTTTCTGCTGACTTGATTGACTCTAACGCCGCGACAATAGCCCTGCGATCTTCAGAATTCATTTTCTTATTAAAGTTATTCCTATATTTTTCGTAAGCTTTCAATGCATCATCAATATCCCGGATTTTCTTCCCTTTTGCCTGCTCTGCCAGAGCACCAGCTAATTGTTCCGCCTTGTCTCCGGTTCCTTTCTGATTTCTTCATCCACCGGATGCATACAGCCATCATCGGCATCATCCCATACAGGATTGGGGGATGTGTTCATATCCGCAATATTCTGATCCCAGATATGAGTTATCCTGCTGCTGTCTGCCGGGATATCCCCGGTCCATCCGGTAACAACCATAGTCTCGCCATTATCTGATGCTTTTTGCCAGCCCTCTCCTTTCCAGTGATATCCCATGGAGGTCATCACATCACGTTCAAACGGTGTGGTGTCTTCGTATCGATTCGTCATAACATATTCCTTTTATAAAAATGCTCAGTGAATACAAATCGGCTCCCGGCCGTGTTTTTCACTGTAATTCAGGAATATGTTGTTTATTAAAACTAAAATTACGCAGGTCTGTATCTTATAAAATAAGGTAACAAGGCGGGATACAAAAAACCGCCGTGTGGCGGTTATCGTAATAAAAACGGAAGTAAGTTATCCGGAAGGTTCAGCGCAATCCCCGCGTATGGGTTTTCGCTGACCAGTTAAAGGTTTCTTCTCCGCCGCCGGGTTTGATTTTATCCTTTTTTTTCTGTGCCCGGACTTTGGCGGCAGCGGCATCCACTTCTTTGGAAATCTCGGTGATAATCTGATCTTTGACTTTATTCTGCTCCGCATTGGTCAGCGGACGCCCCAGTTTCTTTTGTTCCTGAGCCAGCCGGGTGCGGACACGGATTTTCTGCGGCTCAGTCATCTCTGCGATAGTCAGCTTTTTCATTCATCACCCCTGTGGCAGTAAAAGGATAAACAGTACCGTTATACCCTGACAGAGTTTGCCGCAAAAGAAAATGCCCCGGTGATTAAACCGGGGCATTTATCTGATCAACAGGGCAAAATCAGTTCTGATATTTGCGCATAACCAGTGTGGCGTTGGTGCCGCCGAAGCCGAAGCTGTTGGACATCACAGTCGTCAGCTTGCGTTCGGTCGGTTCGGTGATAATCGCCATACCTTCCGCTTTCTCATCGAGGTTTTCCACGTTGATGCTCGGCGCGATAAAACCGTGCTCCAGCATCAGCAGGCTGTAGATAGCCTCGTGAACACCTGCCGCACCCAGTGAGTGACCGGTCATGGCTTTGGTCGCTGACAGTGCCGGGGTATGGTCACCGAAGACTTCACGGATAGCTTCCAACTCTTTGGTATCACCGACCGGTGTGGATGTGCCGTGGGTGTTGATGTAATCAACCGGCGTATCCAGGCCGTGCATCGCCATCTGCATGCAGCGGACCGCACCTTCACCGGACGGGGCAACCATGTCCGCGCCGTCAGATGTCGCGCCGTAGCCGACCACTTCACCGTAGATATGCGCACCGCGCGCCAGCGCGTGTTCCAGCTCTTCCACCACGACCATACCGCCGCCGCCTGCGATCACGAAGCCGTCACGGCCCTGATCATAAGTACGGGATGCTTTGTCCGGTGTTTCGTTGTATTTGGTGGACAGTGCGCCCATTGCGTCAAATTCGCAGCTCATTTCCCAGCACAGTTCTTCACCGCCGCCGGCAAACACCACATCCTGTTTGCCCAGCTGAATCAGTTCCACCGCGTGGCCGATACAGTGTGCAGAGGTGGAGCAGGCAGAACTGATTGAGTAGTTCACGCCTTTGATTTTAAACGGTGTCGCTAAGTTTGCGGACACACCGGATGCCATTGCACGCGGCACCAGGTAAGGACCGACACCACGCAGACCTTTGGCACGCATGCCGTCAGCCGCGATAGCCTGAGTGCGCGGGGAACCGCCGCCTGAACCGGCAACCACACCGGTACGGTAGTGAGATACCTGCTCTTCTGTCAGACCGGAGTCTGCAATGGCCTGTTCCATGGAAAGATACGCGTAGACAGAAGCATCACTCATGAAACGGACAGTTTTACGATCAATAAGACCCGCAGTGTCCAGTTTGACGTTACCCCAAACCTGGCTGCGCATGCCGATCTCTTTAAATTCTTCTGAGAATGTGATCCCGGAACGACCTTCTCTCAAAGAAGCCAGTACTTCCTCCCGGTTATTACCGATACTTGAGATAATCCCCAGACCGGTGATTACTGCACGCTTCATTTAATACCTCTGTCATTTTAAGTAGTACGGGATTTTAGCGCTACTTTAGCTTACACCTGTAAGCTGAACAAGTCCGATCAGACGTTTTTTCGCATCTTTACATACCGATGTTGTGCTATGTCACATCCGGCATGGCAGTACAGCGCAAAGCAGAGTAAAATCAGGGAAAACCGAACAGAATCCTCAGGCCGTAACGTGAAAAAAACCGCAATTGAAACTGCACATTTAACCTGGAATGAACAGGGTACACCTGTTTCGCAACATTTTGATGACGTCTATTTTTCGAACGATGACGGACTGGCGGAAACCCGCTATGTGTTTCTTAACGGAAACGGTTTTCCGGACAGATTTTCACAAATGACCACTCCGGTCTGTACTGTCGCAGAAACCGGGTTTGGTACCGGACTGAATTTTCTCACGTTGTGGCAGAGCTTCCTGGCGTTCCGGAATGCCAATCCTGTGCATCCTCTGAAGCGCCTGCACTTTATCAGTTTTGAAAAATTTCCGCTGACCGTGGCTGATTTACAGGCCGCCCACCGCCACTGGCCGGAGTTCGCGGATTTCTCCTTACAGCTGTGCGCTCAGTGGCCGCAGCCATTACCCGGTTGTCACCGTATTCAGTTGTCCGGCGGTGAAATTACCCTCGATTTATGGCTGGGAGATGTTAATGAGCTGCTCCCTTCCCTCACTCACGCGCTGGACAACAAAATCGACGCCTGGTTTCTCGACGGGTTTGCGCCGTCCAAAAACCCGGATATGTGGCAGCAGTCGCTGTTTGATTTGATGATTCGTTTTTCAAAACCGGGCGGCACCTTTGCCACCTTTACTGCCGCCGGGTTTGTCCGCCGGGGTTTACAGCAGGCAGGGTTTGACGTTGAGCGCCGCAAAGGCTTTGCGCACAAGCGGGAATGCCTGTCCGGGGTGAATCCCCGTGACGCGGCACCGTCCGTGACACCCTGGTTTGATCGCCATCCGGCTGCTGCCCGGCAGAAGATAGCAGTCATTGGCGGCGGGATAGCCGGAGTTTTCTCTGCCCTCGCCCTGCTGCGCCGTGGTGCGGATGTGTCCTTATATTGCGCGGATGCGGCTCTGGCACTCAATGCTTCCGGCAACCGCCAGGGTGCGCTTTATCCGCTGCTGACCGGACGGGATGATCCGCTTGAGCGCTTTTTTACCGCCGCATTTCCGTTTGCCCGGCGTACATATGATGCACTGTCAGCTCAGGGTGTGAAATACGACCATGACTGGTGCGGCGTGATCCAACTGATGTATCACGAAAAAAGCAGTAAAAAAATCAATAATATTTCATCTGTCCCATGGCCGGATGAAATGGTGCAGCGCCTGTCACGGGAACAGCTTTCTGAGCTTGCCGGAACCGATGTCAATTTTGACGGCCTGTACTACCCGCAGGGCGGCTGGCTCTGCCCGCAGGAACTGGTACGCAATACCGCAGCGCTGGCACAGAAAGAAGGGCTTCATCTGCGTTTAAACTGTGAGGTGAAAGCGCTGATCCCGGCAGAACAGGGCTGGCAGCTCCGCTTTGCAGATAACAGCACAGCAGAGGCGGATGTGGTGGTGCTGGCCAACGGTCACTGTATCACGCAGTTCCCGCAGACCGCCCCGCTGCCGGTCACGCCGGTGCGCGGCCAGGTCAGCCATGTGCCATCGGTACCGGCGATTGCCGGGCTGAAAAAAGTGCTGTGTTATGAAGGTTATCTGACCCCGGTGAATCCGGCTGACGGTCTGCACTGTATTGGTGCCAGCCACCAGCGCAACGACTTGGGCACGGAATACCGCGAAGAGGAACAAACTGCCAACAAACAGCGGCTGCTCGCCTCGCTGCCGGATGTCAGCTGGCCGGAGATGGTGGATATCAGCGCCGGGGAGTCCCGTCAGGGGATCCGCTGCACATTACGCGATCACCTGCCGCTGGCCGGAAATGTTCCCGATTTTGCGGAATTAACAGAACGTTATGCACATCTGGATGAACAAAAATCGTCCCCGGAAACCGTATGCAGTGTTCCGCATCTGCCTCAGCTGTTTTTGCTGGCCGCTCTCGGCTCGCGGGGGTTATGCACCGCCCCGCTGGCGGCTGAAGTGCTGGCAGCACAGATTTTCGGTGAGGCCCTTCCGCTGGATGATGAAACACTCGCTGCTATTCATCCCGCCCGTTTCTATGTCCGTAAATTGCTGAAAGGCCGTCCGCTGCCGAAAAAATCCTGACCCGCTTCTGACCGGCCACCGGGCTGGTCTTCATCACATTATTGATATTTTTTCCGCCGGTTAAACGAAATTTCATCAGCAGACTTTATTGATCACCGCCACAAACCCGGGTCATTTTGTGTTCATTCTCACAAAAACCGGCTCTGTTCGCCTGTCAGCGGCAATTTCTCTTGCTCAATGATCAATTTACAGAAAAGTCAGTGCGCCTATACGCTTCATCCGGAAATAATAACCGGAGAAGATTATGAAGAATAAAATAGTTATCGCCCTAACCTTTTCGCTGTTTTGTTTTACCTCTGCTTATGCAAAGAACAATAATATTCCCGATAATACTGTTCGCTACGATACGATTGCTGAGCAGGCGTATCAGAAATTCAAAAGCGAAAAAGCCGGTGATGTGGCGGATTATATTCCGGCTCTCGCCAAATACAGCCCCGATAATTACGCCGTTGTGATTGCCACGGTGGACGGCAAAATCTACAGCGCCGGGGATAAAGATAAGCTGTTCCCGCTGGAATCCCTGTCAAAAGTCTTTACCCTCGCAATGGTAATGGATCAGCAGGGTTCAGAGGTGGTTCTGGAGAAACTGGGCGCCAATGCCACCGGATTACCGTTTAACTCAGGGCTGGCGATTGAACTGCGGCCTGATCGCCCGCAGAACCCGCTGGTCAATGCCGGGGCTATCAGCGCCGTCAGTCTGATCAAGGCCAAAAACCCTGACGACCGCTGGCAGCAGATTATGGAGAACATGGAAGCTTACGCTGATACCAAACTGACGGTAAACGATGAAGTGTACCGCTCTGAATCCGAAACCAATCAGCACAACCAGGCACTGGCGCGGCTGATGCAGTCTTACGGCATGTTATACGGCAATCCGGATGAGGCGGTTGATCTCTATACCCGTCAGTGTTCTGTGGATGCAACAACGGTTGATCTGGCCAAAATGGGGGCGGTACTGGCTAATCACGGTAAGTCCCCGTACAACGGCAAACAGTTACTGAGTGCCGAAAACACCGGCAAAGTACTGGCAGAGATGGCTATTGCCGGGTTATATGACGGTTCCGGCACCTGGTTGTATCAGGTCGGTATTCCGGCGAAAAGTGGTGTCGGCGGCGGTATTCTGGCCGTGGTTCCGGGTAAATATGCCGTGGCGGTCTATTCCCCGCCGCTGGATAAAGCAGGCAACAGTGTCAGGGCACAGGCGGCTATCCGCTATATTGCTCAGGAAACCGGCGCTGATTTGTATCAGTAATGTGACATAAAAAAGGATCATCAGCATCGCTGATGATCCGTGATCGTCTCTTCTTTATATTTGTCAGTCCGCGTGATGCGATCCTGTTTCTGTCAGGCGTTCAGGGCAACCACGCTTTTCGCGCATTTATCCTCTGAACGGTACAGCGAATCTAATTCCCGTTTGGCATTAAAAATTATTAATCCGGTAAATAAAATCATACCGATGGAAGGGACTGCTCTTTCAATGACGCTCATTCCGTCAAGTTTAAACCAGAAAGAAAATAACAGTGCCAGCAAGACCACCGCAGCAACCGCTATCTTCGTGTAAATAGTCACAGCCTGTTGTGCTGCGTTTTTCGGTTGTAATTCAAACATAATCAATACCTGTGTTTTGTGGGGACGAACACATTTTGACACAATAAATGTTAATAGCAAGTTAATAGTTTATGCTATTTACTCAACATATATACGTAGTTGTTGACTTTATCGCAACAAAAGAGACTGTAATCTCAGAAATAAACATCATATTGCATATACGGAAAATGATTAAAAATCATTCTGTTGAACAGAAAAATCTATAATCTGATAACAACATCCATCGCTGAGACATAAAAAAACGGCACCATTTTCGCCGTTAATGTAACAATCACAAGATCTTTTATTATTATCTGCTCACATCTTAATAGTCAGATGTTTAGTTCACCATAAATAAAAAAGGTCGCATATTAGTGCGACCTTTTCTCATTACTTCAGATATTTTACTTTTTCAGAAAATCCGGTAAATCATGGAACAGCGATCACAGAATTGCAGCCCGTATTCTGCCTCTTTCAGCATAACAGCCTCAAGTGCCGGTGCGCGGGAAACATCGCACACCTCAAAACCAAGATGCTCATAATAAGGCCGGTTCCAGGCCACATCCCGGAATGTGGTCAGCGTAACTGACGCACAGCCGCGTGCAATCGCCACATTCTGTATCCGCTCAATCAGCTGACGCCCCAGCCCCTGACGCTGATGCGCCGCAGAGACAGAAAGCTCATCAATATGCAGCCCGGTACCGAGGTTGGATACCAGCACAAACCCGGCCGGCTGATCCTGACTGTCCGCCGCCACCCACGCATTGCCATTGGCAATATAATTGCGGAATGCCGTTTCGGAATGGCCTTCACTGCGCGCTATCCATTCATAACCCGGCACTGTCGCAAATAACGCACCGGCAGAGGATTCAACGGCCGGTAACAATGCGGCATCCGCCGGACGGGCCTGGCGGATACGGTATTGCGGTTTGGCTGTCATTCCTGCTCCTGCGCGGTTTGCAGCAGTCGTTTCCAGGTTTCCAGCACCAGCACCTGATCCGGTGGTGTCAGTTCCCCGGCACTGATTGCCTGACGGATACTCTCCTCCACCCGGTTGTGAAGCGCCTCAACGGAGTGATCACCCGACTGCTCCAGCTCTGCCACCGCGAGGGTCAGATGCCCCTGCAGATAGCCGCCCGCAAACAGTTCATCGTCTGTGGCATGTTCGACCATGTCATCAATCTGGGCGAGGATACGCGTTTCATAATCCGCAAGCATGTTTGTTCCTTAAAGTTCAGTCACCGGAATCGTTTGTCAGGCAAACGGATCTTCCGGCCATGGAAATTGGTCCGCAGTCAGCGGCGGCGTATTGTAGAACGATTGCAGGGCATTAATAAACCTTGCTGCACGCGGGGGTATTGAGTTCTGCGCCAGATACTCCATCACCTGCCCGTGAACAATACGCCGGAATTTGACGCGATCAGGCTCGAAATCGCCGTCAAGATTGTCACAACTGACGTTAAACGGATAACCGGCAGCCTGACAAAATAACCAGTCCAGCGCCTGCGGTTTTATTTCCACAACCTCAAATTCTGACTGCGTTTGTGCATCCCGGCCATCCGGGCAGTACCAGTAACCAAAATCCACCAGCTTTCTGCGCTCTTTCCCGGCAATGCACCAGTGCGATATTTCATGGATAGCACTGGCATAAAAACCGTGAGCAAACACGATACGGTTATAAGGCGCTTCATCATCTGCAGGCAGATAAATCGGCTCATCGTCACCTTTAATCAGGCGGGTATTGAAATCAGCAAAAAATTCGTTATCAAAAATCTCAATTAACTGCTGATATTGATGTGTACTCATTGATTATATGAACCACTAATGAAAATTAAAAAAGCTGAGACAGCCACGTACTGATAGTATCGCCGTGATTGTCATAAATCAGTTTGATGCTCATCAGGAAAGAGACAGTTACCAGCATCGGCCGGATCAGTTTTTGTCCGCGGCTCAGCACCATACGGGCACCGAGGCGGGCACCGATAAGCTGTCCGCCCAGCATGGCAAAGCCCATCAGCCAGATAACATGACCGCTGAAAATAAAGAATGAGAGTGAACCGACGTTAGAGGCAAAGTTCAGCACTTTGGCGTGAGCGGTGGCTTTCGCCAGGTTAAAACCGGCCAGGGTCACATACGCCAGTGCATAAAAAGAGCCCGCGCCCGGCCCGAAAACACCGTCATAAAAACCAATGCCGATACCGGCGGTACAGCCGAAGGCAAACGGCATCAGGCGCTGTTTCTGGTCAGCAGCACCAATGGAGGGTGTCAGCAGGAAATAGAGGCCGATGGCAATCACCAGCAGCGGCAGCAACTGGCGGAGGAATTCCGGATTCACAAACTGCACCAGCCCGGAGCCGATAACCGCGCCAATCAGCGTCATCATTATCGGCACCCGTTGCCCCGCAAGATCCACCGCTTTGCGCCGGACAAAATAGAAACTGGCAGAGAAAGAGCCGCCGACCGCCTGTAATTTGTTGGTCGCCAGTGCCTGCACCGGCGGTACGCCGACAGCCAGCAGCGCCGGGATTGTCAGTAATCCGCCGCCTCCGGCAATCGCATCAATAAACCCGGCAATCAGAGCAACAAAGAACAGCAATATATAGATTTCAACACCGAACTGAAACCATTCCATTTTTTACCTGCCAATAAAATCCCGGGCACAATACCCGGGACGTCTGTTTAAATCATGACCAGGCCGGTAACGGCGGCGTGACATCCGCACATTGTCCGCGGTGACGCAGAAGGTGATCGAGCAGCACAATCGCTGTCATTGCTTCGGCAATCGGCACAGCACGTATCCCGACACAGGGGTCATGACGCCCTTTGGTGATCATAGCCACCTCTTCGCCCTGCCGGTTCAGCGTATTACCGGGAACGGTAATCGATGATGTCGGTTTCAGGGCAATATGCGCGATGATTGGCTGGCCGCTGCTGATGCCGCCGAGAATGCCGCCCGCGTGATTGCCGGTAAAGCCGGTCTGATAAATTTCATCCCGGTTTTCGCTGCCTTTGAGGTTAACCACACCGAATCCGTCCCCGATTTCGACGCCTTTTACCGCGTTGATGCTCATCAGCGCATGCGCCAGATCCGCATCCAGACGATCAAAGACCGGTTCACCCAGACCCGCCGGGACGTTTTCCGCCACTACCGTGACTTTCGCACCGATGGAATCTCCCTCTTTTTTCAGGCCGCGCAATAATTCATCCAGCGCATCCAGCTGACGTTCATCAGGACAGAAAAACGGATTTTGCTCTGCCAGTGCCCAGTCGCGGATATCACATTTGATATCCCCCATCTGAGTCAGACAGGCACGGACTGTCACACCGAATTTCTCATGCAGGTACTTTTTGGCGATAGCCCCGGCTGCCACGCGCATCGCCGTTTCACGGGCTGATGAACGGCCGCCGCCGCGGTAGTCACGAAAGCCGTACTTCTGCTCATAGGTGTAATCCGCGTGTCCCGGCCGGAAGAGATCTTTGATGGCACCGTAATCCTGTGAGCGCTGATCGGTATTTTCAATCAGCAGCCCGATACTGGTTCCGGTGGTTTTTCCTTCAAATACCCCTGACAGAATTCTGACCTGGTCCGGCTCACGGCGCTGCGTGGTATAGCGGGATGTGCCCGGACGGCGGCGGTCAAGATCTGCCTGCATATCGGCTTCAGTCAGCGCCAGTCCCGGCGGTACGCCGTCAACAATACAACCCAGCGCCGGGCCGTGTGATTCACCAAAGGTGGTTACGCGAAAAAGTTCACCGATACTGTTTCCGGCCATCGTGTTTTCCTGTCTCTGATTGTGTGCAAGTGAATGGTTTTAACCTGTTTTTATGTTTCTATTCCTACAGGAGGAACGGTTATTTGAAAAGTTTAAAAGCGTCATGATGTTCTGCTAATTGATCACGAGTTAACATAAAGACACCGTCACCCCCGTTTTCAAATGACAGCCAGATAAACGGCACTTCCGGGAATTCGGCCATCAGGTGCACCTGACTGTTACCGACCTCACAAATCAGCACCGCATCTTCTGACATATAATCCGGCGCATTGGCGAGGATCCGGCGTACCAGTTTCAGTCCGTCACTGCCTGCAGCCAGCGCCAGCTCTGGTTCTATGCGGAATTCATCCGGCAGGTCACTCATATCTTCCGCATCCACATACGGCGGATTGGTGACAATCAGGTCATATTTCACCCCGGGCAGATCGTTGAACAGATCTGAACGCATCGGCACCACACGGTGAGATAAGCCATGATTCTCAATGTTCATTTCTGTGACTTCCAGCACATCGGCAGAGATGTCTGCCGCGTCCACTTCCGCATCCGGGAACTCATATGCGCAGGCAATTGCGATACAACCGCTGCCGGTGCAGAGATCGAGAATCGTTTCCGGTTCAGCATCCAGCAATCCTGCAAAGTGATTGTTAATCAGCTCACCAATCGGTGAACGCGGGATCAGCACGCGCTCATCGACATAAAATTCATGGCCGCAGAACCAGGAACGGTTAGTCAGGTACGGCACCGGCACGCGCTCGGTGATCCGGCGCAGTACGCGCTCCACAATGCGGTGACGCTCTGAAGAGGTCAGCCGGGACTGATACAGTTCGGCGGGTAAATCCAGAGGCAGGAACAGTGTCGGCAGTACCAGCTGGAGGGCTTCATCCCAGGCATTATCTGTACCGTGGCCATAGTAAATATTGGCCGCATTAAAACGGCTCATTGCCCAGCGCAGCATATCCTGCAGCGTGTGAAGCTCACTGACGGCTTCATCAACGTAAATTTTATCCAAAGTGCCTCCGGCGGGGTAAAACAAAATAAGATATCTGATAGCGTAGTTTGCCATGAAGTCGCTGCTAAATCAGCATATCTTGTGAAATGCGCGGCAATTTTCCGGTGGCTCCCGTCAGCGGTGACCGGCAGTATAGCGTCAACATCCGTAAAAAAATCAGTTACACTATGGAAAATACTGAGTGATGAGATGTTATGAAAAAGAAGACGCCCCTGACTGATGATGACCTGAACCTGTTTAAAGAGGCCATCAGCGGGACACGTAAAATCAGACAGGATATTGTGGTGCACCCGAAACCACGGGCAGGTGTGACTAAAATTGCGCCTGAACGGCTGTTGCAGGATCAGATTGATGCCAGTTTTTATTTCTCAGATGAGTATCGCCCGAATCTGGATATGGACGGTCCGGCGCGCTATCTGCGGGAAAATGCCAGCCCTTATGAGCTGAAAAAACTGCGTCGCGGGGATTATGTGCCGGAGCTGTTTTTGGATCTGCACGGACTGACTCAGCTTCAGGCCAAACAGGAAATTGGTGCCCTGATAGCCGCAGCCCGCCGTGAAAACACCTATTGTGTCTGTATTATGCACGGGCACGGCAAGCATGTACTGAAACAACAGACACCGTTATGGCTGGCACAACACCCGGATGTGATTGCCTTTCACCAGGCCCCTAAGGAATGGGGCGGTACCGCAGCATTACTGCTGCTGATTGAGATTGCTGAAACCGCCCGGCGCGAGTAATCAGTCAATCTGTCCGGGACCGCGGTGCCAGAGCAGTGTGCCGCGTCCGTCATCACCCAGTTCAATACAGGCAACTGACGATGTTGCAAACATCGGTGCCGTTTCCTGCGGACACAATGCCGCTACCAGATAACCGACCAGCGGCAGATGCGATACCACCAGCACCCCATTGCGCCCCTCTTCCGCCAGAAAACGGATATAATCCGCCACATTCTCCGCATTCCCGGAGGGCGTCAGTCCCGGCATCACCTCTTCCTGAGCAGGTAAACTCAGCGCATCACGGATTTCGGTCAGTGTCTGCTCTGCCCGCAGATACGGGCTGACCAGAACGGTATCAATCTGAACGTGCTGCCCGGCGAGCCATTTTGCCATGCAGCGGGAATCTGTTATCCCTTTTGCGGTAAGGGGCCGGACTGAATCACTGGCGGCCTGCAAAGCAGCATCGCCATGTCGCATAATAAGAACTTGCATACGTCACCGTCTGAACAGGACGGATACGGTCATGTCTGAATCCCCGGGCCGTATCACATCAAAGAATGATCTGTTTAAAATTATCGTTATTTCTGTGTCCCCGTCAGGGGAGGTGAAAGGCATTCTGCCTCAAATTAATCATAATTAAAATGATTCAGCACAGAGATAAACCTGAATTTTGTTCAGAACCTGTTCAGAAAAATGAAACAACCGCCCCTTGTTCTCAGTGACTTCACTGCACTTCCTCAGTAAAAACGGCGGTTATCCGCAGCCCGCTGCTGTAATGCCTCACACGGTGTGAAGCGACCACCGTAACGTGCCGCCAGTGCCGTCAGTTTTTCTGTCATAACGACGGCTGACATACTATCCATATAGTAAAATGGTCCGCCGAGGAATGGCGGAAAACCAATACCAAACACCGCGCCGGCATCCCCGTCCGCCGGTGAACGGATAACCTGTTCATCCAGCGTCCTTACAGCCTCATTTAACATCATCATCAGGCAGCGCTCTGTGATTTCCTGTGATGTCAGACACTCCTGTACGGTGATACCCAGCAACGGATAAATCGCTTTATCCGCTTTACGCGGTGCCTTGCGGCCACAGCGTTTCCACCACGGTAACGGGGTGTAATCATAAAATCCGCGTTTGTTTTTCCTGCCCAGCCGGTTGTCACGGAAAAGCGCATCCAGCTGCGGCGGCAGTGCAAACCGCTCACCAAATGCGGCTTCCAGCACCGGCATAATTTTTGTACCGACATCAATGCCCACTTCGTCCAGCAGTGCTACCGGCCCGATCGGAAAACCGAAATCAGTCAGCGCTTTATCAATTTTTTCCGGCGGTTCACCTTCCGTCAGACAACGTAACGCTTCTGTAATATAAGGTGCCAGAATCCGGTTAACATAAAACCCGGCTTTATCACCAACCACAATCGCTGTTTTTCCCTGTCTGCGCGCCAGTTGCAGCGTGGTTGCCAGTGTCACCGCATCAGTGCCTTCATGGGGGATAATCTCCGCCAGCGGCATTTTTTCGGCCGGGCTGAAATAATGTAAACCAATCACCTTTTCAGGCCGTGATGCCCTGGCGGCAATATCACGGATAGGCAGTGACGAGGTGTTCGAGGCAAAAATAGTATCCGGTGATGTCACTGCCTCGATCTCAGCAATCATCTGTTGTTTCAGTGCCAGCGATTCGAAAACCGCTTCCGCCACAAAATCAATGCGGTGAAATCCCCGGTAATCCGTAGTGCCGGTCATGCCGCTCATCAGTTGTGTCCGCTCACGCGGGGAGAGCCGTCTGCGTTTAACCTGTTTGCTCAGATGCTGCCAGAAAAAAGCCAGTGCTTTATTTGCCCCTTCCTGCGAAACATCTTTGATTCTGACCGGAAGCCCTGCGCGCTGACGGGTAATCGCGGCAATTCCCGCCCCCATCAGCCCGCCGCCCAGCACCGCCACATGATGCAGTTCTGCGGGTTTTACCCCATCGGCAGACTCTTTTTTCAGTGCGGTTGAGGCAAAAAAGAGATGACGGAGTGCACCGGATACCGGGGTAACCGCCAGTTTACCGAATGCCGCGGCTTCGGCTTTAAACCCGGCCTCCCGGCCTTTTTCAAGGCCGCACTGCACCACGTCAATAATCTGTTCAGCCGCCGGATAGTGTCCGCCACTGCGGCGGTGAACCTGACTGCGGGTTATACGAAAGATGATATCCCGCAGTCCCTTCATTTTTTCCAGTCTCTGCCGGAAAGGTACCGGATCCCGCTGTGCCGGATTTGCCGACAAAGCACGAGCCACCGCTGTTTCCAGTAAAATGTCCGGCGGAACAATATCATCGGCCAGCCGCATTTTGACTGCCTGCTTTGCCCGTAACTGCCGCCCTGTCAGCATCATATCCAGGGCGGCCACCAGCCCGATCAGGGCAGGAAGACGTTGTGTACCGCCGGAGCCGGGTAACAGACCCAACTGAACTTCCGGCAGCCCCAGCCGGGTTTTATCACTGTCTGTGACAACACGGCTGTGACAGGCCATGGCCAGCTCAAGTCCGCCGCCGAGACAGCTGCCGTGAATCGCTGCCACAACCGGCAGAGGATAATTCTCAATCAGATTAAATAACCGCTGACCGGATTCAGACAGTGCCTGCGCCTGTGCGGCCTCTGTACATCCGGCTATCATATGAATGTCCGCACCGGCGATAAACGTATCCGGTTTACCGGAGATAATCACCATTGCCCGTAATCCCGGGATTTGCCGGGCATCACGCAGTACTGCCTCAAACTGTGCGGCAAACTCCGCCTTCAGGGTATTCACTTTTTCACCCGGGACATCAATCGTGATGACCCCGGTGTGATCCGGACGCACAGTCAGGCGGAAGGCAGAAGGTGTTTCATCATGTTGTGTCATCATCAGTCTCCCGTCTTATTCCGTTTCCCAGATCATCGCCACGCCGAGACCGCCCGCCGCACAGGCCGTGGTCATTGCAAAACCGCCGCCCCGCCGCCGCAGCTCCCGCAGTGTTTGTGTCACCATCCGGGCACCGGTTGCAGCAAAAGGATGTCCGTAGGCAATTGACCCGCCGAGCACATTAAACCGCGCCGGATCCACTTCTCCCAACGCCGCTGTCCGGTTGAGTTTTTCACGGGCAAAGTCCTCACTGGCAAAACAGTGCAGGTTAGTCAGAACCTGGGCTGCAAAAGCTTCATGCATATCAATCAGTGTCAGGTCAGATAATGTCAGACCGGCGCGATCGAGAGCCAGCGGTGCGGCATACGACGGCCCCAGCAGCATATCTTCCTGCACTGCGTTACCCGTAAATGCATAACTGCGCAGAAAGCCCAGCGGCGTCAGCCCGAGTTCACGGGCGCGGGCTTCGGTCATCATCAATACGGCTGCCGCGCCATCTGTCAGTGGTGTGCTGTTTGCCGCTGTCACTGTACCGTGACGTTTATCAAATGCCGGTTTCAGTTGTGCATAGCTGCCGGGCAGAGAGTTTTTCCGCAGCGTATTATCTTCTTCACATACCTGACTGAACGGCGGGAAACGGGCGGTCATCACCTCATCGCGCAGGACACCGGATGTCCACGCCTGAGTGGCGGCCTGATGTGACTGATGGGCGAACGCATCCTGTGCCTGACGGCTGATATGGTAACGTTTTGCCATCTGTTCGGCGGTATCGCCCATGCGCAGACCAGTGGAATATTCCGCCACCGCAGGGGCAACAGGCAGGAGGTCGCGCGGCCGCAATGCGGCCAGCAACCGGAGTTTCTGCGATAATTTCCGGGCTTTACTGAGATCCAGTAATACTCCGGCCAGTTTGCGTGATACACCAATCGGGAGCACAGAGGCGGAATCTGCCCCGCCTGCGACGGCTATCTGATTTTGTCCGCACTGTATCGCCTGTGCCGCATTGGCGATGGCCTGAAAACTGGTGGCACAGGCACGGGTTACTGAATACGCATCTGTGGTTACCGGCAACCCGGTACTGAGCACAATTTCACGGGCAATATTGGGCGCGGCAGGCATTTGGATCACCTGGCCGAAAACGACAAGGTCAACCAGTTCTGCCGGAAATGACTGGCGAAAAAGGAGTTCCTGCACCACCGCCCGGCCAAGTTCAACCGCCGGGATATCACGGTATACCGTGGACTGCCGGGCAAACGGTGTTCGTAATCCGTCAACAACTGCAATGCGTTCTGCCTGTGCCTGCTTCATTCGTTCATCCTTACATGATGAGAGGTTATCACGAACTGCCGGTGGTCTGACCTGCTGATATTGTTAACATCGTGTTGCATTCACGCAATGTGAATAACTGAAAACTGCGAGGTGGCTCAGGAAATAAACTTTTTATAACAAAAAAAACGATAAAAAAGGCCCCCGCATTCACCGGAGGCCTGAATTTAGTTTGCGTATTATTCTGATGAATTAACGCAGACCCAGTTCAAAGATCAGTGTTTCAGCCTGGCAGCTGAAAGTGAAATCCGCTTTCAGCAGAACGCCGTCAGCCGTTTCTTTATATTCGCTGTGGATTTTGCATGGTTCAGATGCTGCTGCATTTGCTTTGGCAGTCAGTGCTGCCATCATCTGCTCAGCGTCTGCTTTAGATGCAAATACGCGCTCGAAAGAAGAGGTGCAGCTTTCGTTATCAATAATAGTGCCTACATCCACACAGCAGCATGCTGCGGTTTCTTCTGCGCTGCACAGTTTTTTTTCATCAGCCATTTCAGTCTCCCGTTAGTTAAAAATAGCCTGCAGTCTTAGTACTGAATCATACCATTTATCAAAGTAAACCATAAAAATTCAATCTATTGTTTGATCTACTCGGGCTAAAGCCACTTTTTGCTCTCAAAAATCACGTTATTGTTAAATTTTTGTAATCCAAATCGCATTTTTGCATCTCAATCCGCTTATTTTCGTACAAAAAAATAACATTTCAGTGTGCTGATTCTATACTCTGTCAACTGGTCTGATTTGTCATATCAACAAGCAAACATACAATCCAGCGCTACTTCTAACTACCAAAGTAGTACATAAACAAAATAAACAAGAGGGTTTTGGTCATGAACCAGAAAAACCTGTTCACTCGTTCAGCACTGGCAGTGGCAGTTTCATTAACAGCAACTCAGGCTTTTGCGGCGGGTTTTCAATTAAATGAGTATTCCACGTCTGCACTCGGACGTGCGTTTTCAGGGGAAGGTGCCGTGGCAGATGATGCCAGCGTCGGCAGCCGCAACCCGGCAGCAATGACATTATTTGATCGCCCGTCCATGTCCGCCGGTGCGATCCTGATCAACCCGTCAGTGGATATCAGCGGTAAATCCCCGCTGACCGGTAACAGCACTGATGCCAAAGATATCGCGCCAAGCGCGGTTGTCCCGAATCTGCATTTTATTATGCCGATTAATGAAAAATGGTCAGTCGGTGCATCAACCACCACAAACTTTGGTCTGGCAACAGAATTTAAAGATAATTACTCTGCCGGTGCTATCGGCGGCAAAACCGATCTCGTGACGGCCAACTTTAACGTGGCCGGTGCTTATCGTCTGAATGATAACTTCAGCTTTGGTCTGGGACTGAATGCCGTTTATGCTGATGCGGAAATTTCGCGTCATACCGGTGAGCTGGGCCAGGTTGCAGCCGGGCTGACCAAAAATCCTGCATTAGCAAAAATTCCTGCAAACTCTAACCTCGCCAAACTGAAAGGAGACGGCTGGGGTTACGGCTGGAATGCGGGGATGTTATATGAGCTGGATAAAGATAACCGTTTCAGTCTGACATATCGCTCTAAAGTCACTGTGAAATTTAAAGACGGTGATTTCACCCAAAACATTCCGGGTCTTCTTGACCGCTCCACCAAAGGTAAACTGGATCTGAATTTACCGGATATCTGGGAATTCTCCGCTTATCACCGCGTTGCACCAAAATGGGCGGTTCATTATACCTTTGCTTACACCGGCTGGGATTCATTCCAGGAGCTGAAAGCGACAGATAAAGGTAACGGCGGCGTTCTGTTTGAAAAGCATGAAGGTTTCAAAAATGCATACCGCGTAGCATTAGGTACCACTTATTATCATGATGATAACTGGACCTTCCGTGGTGGTATTGCCTTTGATGACAGCCCGGTCCCGGCAAACAACCGCTCTATCTCTATTCCGGACCAGGATCGTATCTGGTTCAGCCTGGGCTCAACCTACGCCTTCAACAAAGATGCGTCTGTTGATGTTGGTGTCGCCTATATGCACGGGCGTAAAGTTAATATCTCTGAGCCGCTGATGAGTAAAGATCAGCTTGCAGCTATCGGTGGCAAATTGGGTAACCCGAACCTGCAAATGCCAAACTACGAATTCAGCTCCTCCGGTAAAGCCTGGTTATACGGTGTTAACTTTAACTACAGCTTCTGATTTTCCGGTCTGAATGCATAAAAAAAGTTCTGGTCACTGACCAGAACTTTTTTATTTGTCTGCCACCAGCACATTATTCGCTGTCGATAGAATCCAGCTCATCGGCAATCGCTGCCGCATTCGGGTTTTCCTGCACTTTCAGTGCCCCGCCGGAAGCAAGGAAATCATTACGCTGGAAGTAAGCCTCACGCATCATCAGATACGGGTCGCTGGAGTTATGCAGCACCCCTTCCGCATCCAGTGCCTGAGCACGGTTATCAATCCCTTCAATAGCCCACTTGCCGACACCCATCCAGATAGTCAGATAACTCAGCATCGGATATGTGGTATCGAGCCAGTCGCCGCCATCCACACGCGGTGTTGCGCCGCCATAACCCGGAATAACCACATACGGACCATAACCCATACCATAATAACCCAGGGTATTACCAAACCGGGCCGGTTCCGTTTTCGCCAGTTCAGGGTTCGCCATAGACGCGACATCAATCAGGCCGCCCAGGCCAAAGACTGTGTTAAGGAAGAAGCGGTTAAAGTGCTTAAATCCCTGGTAAAAATCCCCGCGCAGAAAGTTGTTGACCATACTGGCCGGTTCTTCGAGGTTACCGAGGAAGTTGATGGTGCCGTTTCGTGCCGGTGTCGGCACATAATCGCGCCAGGCAACCGCCACCGGTCTGAGCACATAAGGATCCAGCACGTTATAGTTAAAATTGAACATTGAGCGGTTAAATCCTTCAAGCGGATCACTGCGCGTTCCCGGTGTCTGATCCGAACTTGCGCACCCGCCAATCAGCAGCACCGCAGCAAGTGTCAGGCCACTTACCTGATACTTCATATGTTTCTCCATGCCAAAACGTGAGCAAAATTTACAGTTTCACGTATCTATAATAGGTCAATATTACCCGGATTTTGTATATTTGTGTATGTAAATCATGCCGAAATTACCGGGTTACCCCGGCAGCACAGAGTGGTATCCTGCTCTTCAGGTCAGTCTTTGTCAGCAATACAGGAGCCATCATGAATAAAAAAGTCGGATTTATTGGTTGCGGAAATATGGGAAAAGCCATCCTTAACGGCCTGATTTCAGGAAAAATTATTTCCCCTGATACTGTTTTTGTACATAACCACAGCCCGGCCAGTACCGACCGCGTGGCGCAGGAATTCGGTGTTCACGGTGAGACACAGGCTCAGCGGGTGGCGGAACAATCCGATATTATTTTTATAGGTGTAAAGCCTTACGCCGTTCCCGGTGTATTACGTGATATTTCCCCTTGCCTTAAAGCGGATACCCTGATTGTTTCGATGGCCGCCGGTGTGACTCTGGAAGCTCTGGAAGCCGCCCTGCCGTCATCCGCCAAAGTGATCCGTCTGATGCCGAACACCCCCGCGCTGGTCAATGCCGCGATGACATCCGTTACCGTTAATGCTTATCTGACGGATGAAGAAACTGAGCTGGTGATGTCACTGTGCCGCAGTTTCGGCCGCGCTGAGTTAGTCCCTGAATCACTGATTGATGCCGTGATCGGCGTCAGCGGGTCTGCTCCTGCGTATGTTTTTATGTTTATTGAAGCAATGGCAGATGCGGCTGTGGCTGGCGGTATGCCGCGTAAACAAGCCTATGAGTTTGCAGCACAAACCGTAATGGGGGCGGCAAAAATGGTTCTCGAAACCGGCAAACATCCGGGCGAACTGAAAGATATGGTCTGCTCGCCGGGCGGCACCACGATTGAAGCAGTCATCAAACTGGAAGAAATGGGTTTACGTCAGGCGGTGATAGCCGGTGTCCGCAGTGCGACAGAAAAATCACAGGAAATGAGCCGTAAATAATCACCTGATACCGGAACCGGCAACAATCGCGCCGGTCCCGGTCTGTTCAGTTGCTCACCGCCCTGTCAGTTACCTTTGGCCTGTGATAAATATTTCTGCATCTCATCTTCCGGAACCATGCCGCCGCCGGTTGCCCAGACCAGATGTGTGGCATTCGCCATCCGTTCCGGTGCCAGCGATTCAGCCTGTAAATACGCCTGATTCCGGGTCACATGCACACAACCGGGCATGCCCGCTAAAGCGGAAGGTTCCAGCCGGATAGCTTCCGTCTGATCAAGCAATCCTAACAGGTTATACATTTCCGCATCGTCAATGGTGTAATAACCGTCGATCAGCCGCTCCATGGCCCGGCCGACAAATCCGGATGCCCGGCCGACCGCAAGCCCATCGGCCGCAGTAATATTATCAATACCGATTTCCTGAACAGAGATGGCATCATGAAGACCGGTATGCACCCCGAGCAGCATACAGGGTGAATGTGTCGGTTCCGCAAAGAAACAATGCACCGCATCACCAAATGCCAGTTTTAATCCGAATGCAACACCGCCGGGGCCCCCGCCGACACCGCACGGTAAATACACAAACAGCGGATGCTGCTCATCAACGGTAATTCCCTTTTCTGCAAATTGCGTTTTCAGCCGCAGACCCGCCACCGCATAGCCTAAAAAGAGTGTGGAGGAGTTCTCATCATCAATAAAGAAGCAGGACGGATCTTTTTCGGCTTCCTTACGCCCCTGCTCCACCGCGATACTGTAATCCTGTTCATACTCAACAACATTGACACCATGAGAACGTAATTTGTCTTTTTTCCATTGTCTGGCATCCGCAGACATGTGCACACTGACACTGAAACCCAGCTTCGCGCTCATAATGCCGATGGACATCCCTAAGTTACCGGTTGATCCGACAGCAATACGATACTGACTGAAAAACTGCCTGAATTTATCCGAGAATAACACCGCATAATCATCACCGGTTGACAGCAATCCTGCCTCCAGCGCTAATTTTTCCGCATGGGTCAGCACTTCATAGATCCCGCCACGCGCTTTTATCGAACCGGAGATCGGCAGATGACTGTCTTTTTTGAGATACATTTTCCCTGTCAGCGGCGTCTGATAGCGTGCCGCAAGAGCTGCCTGCATCTCCGGAATCGCTACCGCTTCAGATTCAATGATCCCCTGCATGACCTGTGTTTCAGGAAAGGCTTCCATCAGATACGGGGCAAAGCGGCTTAAGCGTGCTTGTGCATCCTTCACATCCTCAAGCGTTAGTCCCACATACGGCAAACCCGCTTCCGTGGTGGTTACGCTGGGGTTAAACCATGCCACCTGTTTTAAATCAATCAGTTTCTGAACCAATGGATAGTCAGCAATTAACTTTTCAATATTAATCTGAGTCATCATTACTCTCTTTTAAATCACATAGGAAAGTGCAAAGGTGCCGGCCAGCGCGACAACGGATGCAATCAGCGTGGCGACACTGTAATAACGGAATGTTTCCGCCAGCGTGGCATTACAATATTGTTTCACCAGCCAGAATAAGGAATCAGTCACAATGGTGCAGCCGATTGCCCCGGAGCCGATAGCCAGCGTCATAATTTCAGGGCTGATGTGCGGGTACAGCGGCATCAGCGGAGCCACGATTGCAGTCGCGCCCATCATGGCGACCGTTGCTGATCCGACTGCGGCATGAAGAATGATAGCCACCAGCCAGGCAAGTAAAATCGGGTGTATATCGATACCGGACAGCACCAGTGCCAGAGAATCACTCAGCCCGCTGCCTTTCAGGATGCCGTTAAATGCACCTCCCGCCCCGATAATCAACAAGATATTCGCAATCGAACTAAAACTTTCTTCTGTTTTGCTGAGCAGGACGCTCATTCCCATATTCCGGCGGATACCCAATACGTAATAAGCGGCAAAAGCGGCGATAAACATCGCAGTTATCGGATTACCGATAAACAATAAAAAGATGAATAACGGGCTATCTTTGCTCATGTTTAAATCAGCGGTTGTTTTGATCAGCATGAGCACAATCGGCAGCAGAACCGTAAATAACGCCGCGCCTAATGAGGGTAAATCTTTTTCTTCACGGACTTTCAGGTCAGCAAACGCGGCCGGTACAACTTTGAACGGTAAACGATCCCCCAAAAATTTCAGGAACAGCGGCCCGCCAATCAGCGATGCAACCAGCCCCACCACTAACCCGGCCACTATCACCGTTCCGATATCCGCGCCGAGTTCATTGGTGACAAATAACGCAGCAGGATGCGGCGGAATAATGCAGTGTACGGCCATCAGCGCCGTACATAACGGAATCGCCAGTTTTAATAATGAGGTATTTGTTTTTTTGGCAATCGAAAATGCCAGCGGGATCAGTAATACAACCCCGACTTCGACAAACAGTGTGATACCACAAATAAGGCCGATCAATATCATGGTGACATCGGGACTTAACCAGCGGCATTTTTCCAGCGTGATCCCGATTCGCTCAGCAGCGCCGGATATTTCCATCATCTTCCCGAGTATGGTTCCCAGTCCGATAATGGCCGCCAAAAATCCGAGTGTCCCGCCAATCCCGTTTTCGATGGCGCTGACCATATCCTGCGGTTCCATATTCATGGCGATACCGACAAAAAAGCTGGTGAGCAGCAGTGCTAAAAACGGGTGAAACTTAAATTTAATAATTAAAATAATAATCAGCAAGATACTGAAAACCAGCGTGCCGATCATCCACATTACAGAGTCCATATCCTACCCCTGGTTATATTGTTGTTGTGCATTCATTGGATAATAAATATTCAGGGGTGACAAACGATGAAACCGGAGCCTTGGGTTAGCTGGGTTAACTCAAATGCGTGACATTCATCAAAATCAGCACTTTTTCCGTGAATTGCATCATATAAATTCACCTTAAACGCGGTATTCTTTATGTAAAATCATCCTGCATAATAAAAAGGGAGTGGCTATGTCATCGGATATAAACCGGTATGAACCATCGGGATCCCTGCGGCGAAACAAACGGGTATCAGGTCATCAGCTGTCACGTCTGCATACTTTCGAAGCGGCGGCACGGCACAGTTCATTTGCTCTGGCAGCCCAGGAACTGGCTCTGACGCCCGGCGCGGTAAGCCACCGTATCAATACCCTCGAAAGTGAACTGGGTTTCCGGTTATTTGAGCGTTTTCACCGGCGGGTTGAACTCACATCAGACGGTGAACGCATCTACTGGGCATTACGGAAAAACCTGGATGACATTAACCAGGAAATCATTGATATCAAAAATCAGGAAATTTCCGGCGAGTTAACGGTTTATTCCCGCCCGTCACTGGCGCAATGCTGGCTGATTCCGGGGATCGCGGATTTTACGGATCAATACCCGGCTATTCAGCTGAATCTGTTAACCGGTAATGATGATGTCAATTTCCGCGGCTATGGTATTGATATCGCAATTTATTACGATGATATATCAAGACCTAATCTCTATTGCGAAGATTTGATGTCAGAATCAATCGTGCCGGTTTGCAGCCCGGAATATGCGAAACGTTATGAGCTGCATAACAATATTCATCAGCTCAGGAACTGCATGTTATTACATGACCGCCAGGCATGGAGCAGTAACTCGGATTACGACGAATGGAAAGCCTGGAGTGAACACTATCAGCCTGATTTATTCCCTCACCGGCGCAATTTGTGTTTTGATCGTTCAGATTTGGCGATTGTGGCCGCGATGAATCATGCCGGTGTCGCGATGGGACGTAAACAACTGGTGGAAAAACGTATTCAGAGCCGGATGCTGGTGATGCCCTTCGGCGATATTTCACTGACATGCAGTCAGCGATATTACTTTGCTATGCTTGGAGACAGGCGTAATCCGAAAGCAGATATCTTTATTTCGTGGCTGAAACAAAAGGTTACGAAGACATTGCCATAAATACAGCCGGACACCCGGGATCCCGCAGGTAATGCGTTCAATCTGCACATCCGGGACCGGCGCACCACATAAAAAACGCACCGGTAACCGGAAACGAAGAAAAAACAAAGCGGAAATAAAGACTTGATAGAATGCGGGGTTGAGCGTTAACATATGACCCGCCGCAAAACCGGCCATACCATCAGACATCATGTCCTCTTAGTTAAATGGATATAACAAGCCCCTCCTAAGGGCTAATTGCAGGTTCGATTCCTGCAGGGGACACCAAAATACCGCTCGTCTGTCCGTATCCACAATATGAACACCAGACTTACCGGATTCGGAAAAAATGTCCGTGATCCCGGCAGTTATAATCTATCCTCCGGATAAAAAAGCCCCGCAATTTAGCGGGGCATTGCTGATTTAATGTTTGAAATTATAGCTGCATCAAAAATCGAGCGTAAACCCACCAGTAAATGTTGGTGTTGTCGGTGTATCCGGCGGTGTACATGTCTGAGTGACCGGCGGACACGTAGGTTTCGGCGTTACAGGCGGACACGTAGGTTTCGGCGTTACAGGCGGACACGTCAGTTCCGGTTTTTCCGGCTCTTTACATTCACACCCGCATTTACAGCAGTTGTTAACAACAATGCTGATAACCGTCTGCCCACCCTCACAGCACATTTCCTTTGTTACTTTCCGCTCCGGAAGCCCGCATCTGCTCAAACTCCCGTATTGCCCGTTTATCGTGATTACAGTCCGCGATTGTTTTCATCGCATCCGTCAGCAGCAGGATCGCGCCGCCGTAAGTCAGTTCATCCGGGATAACCGGCAGCGGGCAGTCAGCGAGAAGATGAGCCGGAACCGGCACCACCGGCGCGGGCACGAATGTCTCTCTCGTATTGCTGCAACCCGCCGGTAACACGGCCAGGCACAGAAGCGGCAGCACATTCATCCTCTTTAAGTACGGTTTTAATAATTGTCTTAACATTGATATGCTCCGCCTCCTCCGTCTGCTTTGCCCGGATATTGCTGAGCGCAATATGATGTCCGGCCATAAACGCCACCCGGGTCAGATTATTAACAGCCAGCTGCTGGTCATACTTATCTTTCAGTATCAGATAATTACCTTTTACACCGCTGTACAGATGCAGTGTCAGCAACAGACAAGTCAGTATTACAATGCAGAGACCGGCCAGTATTTTTGTCAGTATATTCATGGATTTTCACACTGATAGTGGATAACGGCCGCCCGCGGATGTCCCGGCAGCGGCTGACAGTAATCCGGGAGTGAATACAGGTAACAGCCTGCCAGCAGGCAGGCTGTCAGTATGAGAATCGCGGCAATGATCAGCACTACAGGGTTGCACGACATACCTCACTCTCCGCTTCACGCCGGTTAATCAGCCCCTGCCACTGCCGGCCGCCGGCAAATGTCCAGCGTTTCATTTCCTCACAGGCACCGGCAATATCACCGCTGTTCAGTTTTCGCAGCATCGAAGAGCGGGAAAACGCCCCCGGGCCGACGTTGTAAACAAAGGAATAGATGGCAGCCCGGGTGGTGTCATCCACAGGAACCGTAATCATCGGATCAACCGCGCGGCGGATTTTATCCAGATCACGGTGCAGCAGCGCCCCGCATTCATCCGCCGTATAAATCTTTCCGGCCTGAATATCACTACCGGTATGCCCGTAACAGACAGTCAGCACCCCGGCCACATCGCGGTAGGGCCGGTATTCCACGCCTTCATAGGCCGGAATCAGCACCAGAGCGGTAGAAATTGCGCCGCCAGCTGCTGCAGCAATGACTTTTTTGCTCAGATTATCCTTCATGATGATCTCCGGCTTTTATCTGAAACTCTTTCCGTCGGTAATACCAATTGATAAAAAATGTACCGATGGTGCAGACAATCCCGATAAGGACTGCCCACTGATCCAGCGATAACACACCCAAAACGGAAGTGATAAGCCCCCAGGTATATGCTGCGGGCCCGGAATATTTATCTGACATGCTCATATACACTCCCTTGCAGAGTGTTCCGTAAATATTATTGAAAGGTAAACTCAGATAATGTCTGAAATATAAAAATTAATGTAAGGTCGTTTTCGGTTCTTTATTCCTTACTGCCTTTAATCGTGAATCAATATCGGTAATTGCAGAACATCCGAACCCCGGAGAAATAAAGGCTTTATTGACCACACGCCCGCAGAATTTAATCCGTTTCATTCCCTTTGACGGACATTTCATTACAGGATTAGGTTCAGGTTCTCCCCTGATTTCACGGACATAGCGGTACAGACGCGTGACAGCATCCGGTGCCACCGCATATTGCGGAATATAATGCCGTCCCTGCTTAACCATCCCTGTTTTTATCAGACTGCCGATTTTATGCAGGATAGTGGTATATGTGCGGATAAATATTTCAGATGTCTCTGTATATCGCGCAGCATCACTGTTGGTAAAGCAATCATAATCCCGGCAGGCCCGGATAATATTGACGTATATTTTAAATTTTTCCTCAGTCATAATATATCCTCTGAAGTATCATCCTGTAAATTACCGGCTGCGCTGCGTATTAAACGAAGCAGAGCCGGATGTCATTAAATAAAAATAATGTGCAGGGCAAATTTAAATAAAGTTACTGAATATAAATAGTGCCGGGAAATACCGGCGACCATCCCGCTTACGGGATGCTTTTTTGATGGCAATGCATTCAGCATGCCGGAGCCTGTTCACACACGGAGTGGTTCAGGCTGTTGGTGCGCATTTTTCAGCGCAGTCTGTTAAAGAGCGGGCAACAGTATCTGTTGATAGACAAATAATATCATAACTATTAAATATGTCAATATCTTTAGTATTGACAAAAATTCTGATTTTGGTATTAATATTGTATGAATGAAAAACGACAACTGACGACAGAACAGCTGGCAGACTGCCGAAGACTGAAAGCTTTGTATGAGTCAAAGAAAAAAGAGCTGGGTATCACCCAACAGAGCATTGCTGACATACTGAATATCAGCCAGGGCGCCGTCGGTCACTATCTTAACGGCCGTAATGCATTGAATTTACAGACAGCAAGTGTGTTCGCCACGCAACTCAATGTCCCTATTTCTGATTTCAGTCCGTCTCTTGCCGCAGAGGCGCAGGCACTGAGTGCCGCTATTGACAGCAATATTTCCGGCCTTCGCCCTTACAAACCCTCCCCGAGATACCCGTTAATCAGCTGGGTACAGGCGGGTGCCTGGAATGAGGCGAATGAAGCTTACGGGCTGGATCAAATCGACGAATGGTATGAATCAGAAACCCATGTTCAGGGGGCCGCATTCTGGCTGAGAGTCGAAGGCGAATCCATGACCGCACCAACCGGCAAGAGTGTGCCTGACGGCTCTTTGATCCTGATCGACACCGGCAAAGATTCCGAAAATGGCAGCCTGGTCGTCGCAAAGCTGACGGATTCTAACGAAGCAACGTTCAAAAAACTGGTGATCGATGGCGGCAACTGGTATCTGAAAGGACTCAACCCGACGTGGCCGGCCATGAAAGTTAACGGTGACTGTAAAATTATCGGTGTTGCCGTTCAGATGATGATGAAACTGTAATCATCTCCTGCCGCCCTCCTGCCGGAGGGCATTTTACTATTCACAGATAATACTCTTAGTATTTATTTTTCGGAAAAAATAATACCTTATAATAATACCATTAGTATTTTTATGCTGATGGTTCAGAAATAAAGGGAGGTAAAAATGAGTTGCCGCGGATATCAGTGCGCCAGAGCCCGCCGGGCTGCACGCAGACAACAACTACAAGCGGAATACCGGCTCAATGCAGCGCTGAAAGCCGCCATCAACGGAGAATGCAATGAAAAACCGCCGGTTTTATCTCTGAACAGACGTCCGATGGACAGAGTCACAAAAGCACTCTCTGTCCGTCGCACTTATGCTGTAATTCACCCGGTATTGACAACATTATCCGACCGAATGCAGTTTGACGTGTGATCCGAGATATTCCCGCTTACGCTGGTTATCAGCCGCTTTGTAGCATTCAGGATACAGTGCCGCGATCTCGGCCATTAATTGTGCTGGTGTGTTAACTGATTCAATTTTTGATGCAAGAGCCAGTGCCATATCAAAAGCGACCCGCTCTACCGGATTATATTTTGGTGAAAAGATTTTATTTGGCATATTGTTGCTCCGTTTATCATTGATAAATAACAACATGCATTACTTATCATTATGCAGGCTTCCGGAATGAGTATATCGCCTGAACAGGTCAGTAACTGCGTATTTGTTCAATACAACGGCTGTTTTCCGGTTTGCTATATTCTTTTTTTCTTATCATGATAACTTTCGGATATTAATGTGCTATCTGTCACACTTTGTCATGGTTTGCTGACAAATCCCGATAATACATTAATCAAGCTTTAAAAAGCCGGACACTACTACACATCCGCTCCGGTATAGTAAGTTCATCCAAGTAGAGAGTACCCTGAAGAAATGTTGTGATTATGCCCGCGGATTGCGGGCTTTTTTTTATTTCTGTCAAGATGAAATTTTTGCATCACCCTTCCCGTTGACCTTTCTTTCATTTTACCGCTATTTACTGATACATACTTTCAGTAAACAGAATGGTGAACATAATGAAAAAGCAATTTTCTCTGTTTTTTTCCGGTGCTGTTTTAGCACTGGGATTTTTACTGTCAGGCTGTGATAAGGGCACAACTGACATGACAAAAATTAAAGTCGGTGTGATTAATGGCGCCGAGCAGGATGTGGCTGAGGTTGCCAAAAAAGTGGCCAAAGAAAAATACGGACTGGATGTCGAACTGGTCGGTTTCAGCGGTTCATTGTTACCGAATGATCCGACGGCCAATGGGGATCTTGATGCCAACGTCTTCCAGCATCGCCCGTTCCTGGCCCAGGATAATAACGCCAGAGGTTATAACCTGGTCGCTGTGGCAAATACCTTTGTATTTCCGATGGCAGGTTATTCCGATAAAATTAAAAATATCAGTGAATTAAAAACCGGTGATACCATTGCCATGCCGAATGACCCGACAAACCTCGGCCGTGCATTATTATTAATGGAAAAAGAGAAACTGATTAAATTAAAATCCGGCACCGGTTTATTACCGACTGCGCTGGATATTACTGAAAATCCGCTGAAACTGAATATCATGGAGCTGGAAGGCGCTCAGTTACCCCGGGTGATTAAAGATCCGAAAGTCACAGTAGCCATTATCAGTACCACCTATATTCAGCAAACCGGCTTATCACCGGTAAAAGACAGTGTGTTTATCGAAGATAAAGAATCACCGTACGTCAATATTATTGTGACCCGTGAAGATAATAAAGACGCGGAGAATGTACAAAAATTTATTAAAGCTTATCAGTCACCGGAAGTTGCCAAAGCCGCAGAAACGCTGTTTAACGGCGGCGCCATTCCCGGCTGGTAATCACGACAATACAGTGCCGGATACTCTCCGGCACTGTCATTCACGCCTCATCCAGTCCCAGAGCCCGGCAGGAAAGCAGTACAATCTGCCCGGTGATTTCCGCCAGTTCATCCTCACTGACAGATTTCGCTTCACTGCGGCACAGATACGCCTTTTGTGCCACCACAAACCCCAGAATCTGCCCTATCAGGGCATGCGCCCTGATAATGGTTGTTTTTGTATCCGCCTGCGGGTCTGCAAGCTGTGCCAGCAGAGAGAGCCGCTTATGAAAGGGTTCAATAAATGACTGATAAATCACATCATAATTTTCAGTCTGCTCCAGCTGTTCCCGCAGGATCAGCGTGCCGTACAGAGCGCGTTCCGGCGATAACAATGCCTTGCACAGCCCGGAGACCATACTGACCAGTACTGTTTTCAGTGCCGTTTTGCCCGGCTGCTCCTGTGCCGTCAGTGCCTCTGTGGCAGCATCGATCCTGCTGACATCCGTCACAGCGGCCAGATCATCAGTAATTTTCCGGATCACTGCGGCATACACCCCCGACTTACCGCCCAGATGATACGGAATAGCTGACTGATTCACACCCGCCTCCTCCGCCAGCTGCCGGGTCCGGACACCGCTGACACCGCTGAGGGCAAACAGGCGGATCCCCGCCTGTATCAGTTTCTCTCTGGTCTGCTCTGAGGAGAGCGTATGTTTATTCATCTTTTCCGTCATCTGCAGATTCACCGGTATAATCAGAGATCAGCACGCATCAGCCGGGTGGAATTATCATTCAGCTCAATTCCGCCGTTTTTCCCGACAATGACCGTACCACCAAGGTTACACAGATGATAACCAAAGGCACAATTCGGTTCAAATGCAAAGCTCATCCCTGCCTTCAGCACCAGTTCCCGGCCGGGATTCGGCAGACGCTCCACTTTGCGGTAACGGGATACCAGCGGCAGAGATTCAATTCCCGGCGCAGTACCGAACCCGATCGGACCATACGGATTGATACTGTGGATCAGCGGATGCACATGCCAGCCGCCGGAAGCCAGCAGCGGTTTTTCCATCTCATCCACCACTTCCCCGAATGTCACGCCCTCTTTCAGATATGACACCCCGATGTCATAACATTCCCGTGCGACCTGTGCCGCTTTCTCCAGCTGCGGGTGAATATTACCGACCGCAACCGCTGCCTGATGCTGGGTTTCATACATTCCGTACAGCGCGAAAATTTCTGACAACACAATATCACCGCGCTCAATCTCCCGGGGTTTCTGTGAGCGGTACTGCCAGGCAGGCTGACCCCAGCCGATATATTCCGGGCCGGACCCCATCAGGATCTCCGCCGTAAATCCCCCCGCAGATAAACAGGTGGCGGTGACTGCCGCCGCAATATCCGCCTCACTGTTTCCCGGTACCGCTGTCACGCGCATGGCTTCACTCATTGCTTCACCGATGGCGGCAGCGTGGCGGATATGTGCCAGCTCTTCCTCACTTTTTACGGAAGCGCGGACAAAAAAGTCACGGTAAACCGGCAGAATCGCCGCCTGCGGATACGCCTCTTTAATCCCGGTCAGTGTATTGAACGGCATAGCACCATCAAAATAGAACGGCGGATACGGCTCCAGCCCGATCACCCCGATTTGTGCCGCCGCCGGTACATTCATCTCCCGGAGCAGTGCCCCGATATTACGTCCGGTTTTACCGACCATAATCTGCGACGGCGACAACCACTGATTGTCCCCGCGTAATGCGGCCTGCATATGGTCGGCAATCATCATCGGCGCAAATGTCACCACAACCGGGTCATTGTCCTGATAAAAGATCACCACAGACCCGAGGCGGTCATTGGTAAAATAGTGATCCACGCAGAACGGTGCCGGGGCAGCAGATTCCCGGTCACCATAAACAATCAGAACATCCAGATTACGCTGGCGCATGATGTCGCGCGCCAGATCTCAGCGGCGATCCCGCTCCTGTAAAGAGAAGCCTGCCGGTATTGCTGTGTTTACTGTTTTCATAAGCCACCCATTATTAATTCATTTGAACGAATTAATATCGTAGTGAATGATCCGAAATCCGTCAATGACAAGATCCGGATCAACACCTGGCTTCCCCGCTACGCGGTGCTCGTTCACCCGATGGAAATGCGCGAAGGCGGATTATACAATGTGGAAAAACGGATTTTCTTATTTAACTTTCCACAATAATCCTCTCCGGAAAAAAGAAAATGAAGACTCTCTTAATTCTTTATGATGAACCGGATTAATTCAATTTAAGCTATTAATCACTATTTTTTATGATAATAGTAATAACACCGGCACTGTAAAGGAAAAAACAATGAATACAAATCAGAGTGATATCGATAAGGCAGCAGCAAAAATAATCAAAGGAATGGAGCGTATTAACCGCTTTGCGGATAATTACACTGCATATCTTTCAGAAAAAGACAAGATGCAACTGGTCCGGCTGACAGAAGAATTACAAAAAAAACTTAATCCGGGAAAATAATAAATTTATTTCCTGTTGATGAACCGTTTAAACTTCAAAAAATACCGACATAACAAAATGATTTTAAACAATAAATTCAATATTGTTAACTATAGCGGAATATCAGGATTTGTCAGTTTTCTGGAGATTTGAAAATATTGCCACTGTTTATGTATATCCCGTTGTGCGGCGAAAAAAACAGGAATATGTTTCATCCATACCCGCTGAGCAGGTATAAATACTCCCGTAATCCTGAGGATATCATAATGAAACATTCAGCCCTTATTGTTGCAACTCTGGCCGGTTTATTCTCTTTCGGTGCAATGGCATCGACTCCGGCACCGGCAGTTTCCGCTGCGCATTCCGGTATTACCGCCACTAAAGCGGACAGCCATGCGAAAGCCGTAAAACATGAAGCAAAAGTAAAAAGTGAAAAAGGGAAAAAAGCGAAAAAAGTTAAAGAGGAAAAACAGGGCGCAATCTGATCATTATAACGGTGTTATCCGCGGATTAAACCGGCGCCATACCGGGGCCGTAAAAAAACCTCCCGTTCACGCGGGAGGTTTTCCTTTCTTCTTCATTACCCGTTATCAAATCACTAACGCAACAATAAAGATAATGAGTGCCATGCAGGTGAAGAAACCAATAGGGTATACCATCGTACTTTTCGTCATTGGTGACATGATCGAATCTCCTGTAAACCTTACTTAGTATCTGACAAACAAAGAACCCGCAGATATTTAAGGACATCCGGAGATATAAGTAAAGCTGATAGATCACAAAATCAACCGGCAACCTGCACTCTGTTAATTCGCTGCAGATTATTACTTTTCGGCGGAGATATCCTGCTTACTGCACAATCACCATCACCAGCAGAACAAATATCAGCAGCGCCAGATAAGATTTAGCATAGAGTTTATCCGGGATCCGGCCAATCAGCGGCGCGCTGAGTTTTTGCCCCAGCCAGGATCCGGCAATCAGTAACATAAAAGCCTGAATATCCACATAACCGGCAAAACCGCTGCCGAATTCTGCCGTTTCATGGCGGGCCAGCAAAATATAAGTCAGCGTACCGGCCAGTGCCATCGGCAAAGACAGCGGATTGGCCATCGCCGTCGCCTGTGCCATTTCCGCACCACGACGGCGCATCAACGGAACGGTCATCACACTGCCGCCCACCCCCAGAAACGCTGCCACCACACCAATCACAGTACCGGCCACCGCAACAGCACCCGCTGGCATTGTCCGCAGATGAGACGCTGACTGTGTCATAAACCCGGGGCGGAAAATACTGTCCAGAATAGTGATGGCAAGGTAAGCAATAAACATCCACTTAACCCATATCCCCTGAACTGCAATCGCCAGCAATGCACCTGCCACCGCACCGGCGGCAATATATCCCGCCAGCGGGCGTACCTGCGGCCAGTTAATCATTCCGGCACGATGCTGGCGAAGGGTTGCCAATGATGCGCTGAATATCATCACCCCGGTGGATGTCGCCACTGCAATATGCATGGCCGCCGCCGCGGTATGGCTGTCTGCCGTGGCTGTTAACAATGCATAAAGCAGCGGAACAATAAAAAATCCGCCGCCAAAACCAAACAATACCGTTGTCGACCCGACAATACAGCCACACGCAAATAAGAGTAAAAACACAGGAACCGCCCCGCTGAACATAATTGTTACCCATACTATAAACAGCAGACAGGCAATCTGCTTTTGCATGCAGGACAACCGGTATTGTATTTCAGCCAGGATGAATTCAGCGGCACAGGAAAAAGAAAAGGCCCGCTGATGTGCTCAGGGGCCTTAATAAATCTGCTGCTTATTGATCAGGTCAAATCTTTAATCACTTCAGAAGGGCCATTTTTCTGTACAGACGCGATACCATTCATTGCCCCCTGCTTTGAGGCATACATTTCGCTGGTGGCAATAATTTCATGGTTTCCGGCTTTCAGAACAAAATAGTACGGCTGCGGTGTATCTTTGGTTGATTTTTTTAACTCGTAATACCCCATAACAAGCTCCTCGGTTGAAAATCATGTTAATACGGCAAATCATAATGACGATTTCAGTATAGTCACTAATACGTAAAAACAGGAAATAAAAACCGGAAAAGATAAAATTCACTGATATTCAGCGGCCAATCATCAGTAAGTAAGGGGTATTATCACAGATAAAATGACCGGCTTCTTTCATACCGGATTTCAGATGTGCACGAACCGAACGTTCATTATCCTGGTTAATAAAGGCAACCGGTTTTCCGCTGTTTTCCGCACATAGCCGCTGATACAGCGCCGGTAAGATTCCCTGCCCGCGATAATCTGCCCCAATACAGACCGGGCCGTAAAACCAGTTATTTTCCAGTAACTCACCGAATTGCTGTGAAATCACCGCGGTCACCGGCGATATTTGTGCGGACTGCACCGGAAAACTGAACACCACCCCGGCAATCACGTCACCATCCTGCGCAATAATCACCGTCAGTGCATGCGCAAACATATTTTCAACTTTCTTCAGGGGATATTCCCCCAGCAATCCGCCCTGCCGTGACTGAGCATTCTCCTGTAATAATGCCGCCACCTGCCCGCAATCTGTATTAACCATCTGCCGGTAACAAATCATGTTTCCTCCTCTTTTTTGTCCCTGTAAACAAAAAGCCACCGGATTAACCGATGGCATATTAAGGAAATTCAGTCATCTTCCGGCGGATCTTTAAGAAGCTGGTGGATTTCTTCTTTCAGGCGTAATTTCTGTTTTTTCAGCTCCACCACTTCCTCACTGTAGCCGCTTCTGTCCGATTTTTCCAGACGGGCAATTTCATGATCGAGTTGGTTGTGTTTATCAAACAGCGTGCGAAACTGATGACTATTCTGGCGAAGATGGGAGATCAAATCACGGTATTCCGGAAACATAACAACTTACCTCCTGTCAGTGACTATAGTGCCATCATCTGCGATTTCAGTTCGCAAATCAAAGGCCGGATTTAAAAAATTTGACATAGGTTTGCGGTTTAATACCGTATCCGTTTTGCATGAAGATTATGCAGCGACCGACCGGACAACAAATCAAGGGGTTATTGTTAAGGTCATACTGGCTGATGGTTTTACTTCATAGAGCTGTTTTTCACTATTCCAGACAAATTCCGGCGATGCATACTGGCCATATGCATAAGAAGGAAATTTCGCAGGCTTATAAGAAAAATCACTATCGATACCGGTATTTCTGCTCTCCTTTAATCCGGCTTTAAAAAGTTCATTCTGTTTATTTCGGCTTTTCTCTGCATCCTGTTCAAATTTCGAATGACCGGCAAGCATATAGGTCGGCTTATTCATAAGATTTTCAGGTGTTTTTTTGGTGGCGACGGTTAATTCGGCGTTAGTTTTATTGCCTGCTTCAGCACATCCGACAAGAAGACATAATGACAAATGAGATATAACTACATAATGCATAAGGTTAATTCCTGATAATTTAACCCACGCATTATTACATAAGATTATTTTATATGTAAACACAATGAAAAATAACGATATGTTACCAACTGATAATACCGCCTGAGACTAAGTAAAATATAAAATGAATTTCACCACTATTACTTTTATTTGTAAAATAAATAACCTATATTTATCCATTTAATAGATGATTTATTCGCTGAAATAAATCTTTTAATATTTTAATCAGTTATAAGGATTTCCTGTTCCCGCCTGTGAGATTATTGCGGTGCTTATTGGTGCGTTTACTGTTATCTTCGGAACAATGATTTTTATCGGATTATGGTGCTACAGTAAATTCCGTCCTTTAAAAATAACCGTTATTGACTGATGTAAAACCGGATAAGACACAGAAAAAGCCTCACCAGAAGTGAGGCTGATTTCTGGTGTATCGATGACGCTTAAGGATGTTTTGCAGGACATCCGTTTGTCATGGCAAATTCGGCCAGAATACCATCAACGTCATTAATAAAGTTTTGTCCGTCCGCGAAAACTAATACAGGCAATGACTGGTTTTCTTCCCCGATAAGATCCACCAGCAGTTTTCTTGGTTTATCAAAATCAACATAAACAACATCTGTTGATTCACGCAATTCAGGATTCGTGGCAAGAACGCCTTCTAACAGCGTGCAGTCAGGGCAAAGAAAGAGACTACCGGGATAATTTAAGTCAGAAAATCCCATTTTTAAAAGATACAGTGTATTTTTCATGTGTTCCTCCGTTTTGTTATAAAAATAATCTACCATTCATCCGGTGGAAATAATTTCCATAACTCACTCAGATCCAATGAAAAAAAGGATAAATATTCTCTTTCCGCAAAACAGGTTCAGTAGCGTTCAAATACCTCATAATCAGGGCGCTCCCCTCTCATAACAGCCCGCTGCTGTTCATGCACCGGTGCCCTGTCAGCCCTTTTCTGCTCCGCTGTACGTGAATTTTTATGGGGTTGCGGCCAATCCGTTTTGTTGTGCCCGACCTCCGGCCAGGTTGAACATCCTGTCAGCACGACATGAATAATAAGGAATAATATAAATTGCATTTCAGGAAACAGAAAAGACAGTTCTGAATATATTAAGCAGCGCCGAAAACTCAGTATATCCTTCCCTGTCCAAAAAATGTCCGGCGTTATTTTCAATAATAACCTGAGTCTGCAACGACTCCGCCAGCGTTTTCGATGCCTGCGGACTGACCACCCAGTCGTCAGAAGATATGACTGAAATTCGTTTATCAGAAATCTCTGTCAGCTTAGTATAATCCAGAGGATACTGAACATGCGCCTCCAGCTCAGGCAGTGTTTCCTGACTGCAATCAAAACCGGAGACTAAAATATAACCACCCAGTTTTGTCCCTTCCGGAATATGTTCAGTGATATATCGCAGCACCGTAATACAACCAAGACTGTGCCCGACAAAAATTGTATTTTCATCCGCTGTTATATTGTTGCTGATAAGGCATTGCTGCCATTTTTGCGGATCAGGAGAATGCGGTTCCGGCATCGCAGGAACGGCAACTGTGGCACCAAGCAATTCCAGTTCTTTTTTTAACCACGGAAACCAGTTATCTGCCGGTGATGCAGTATAACCATGAACAATAATAACGTTTTTTCCTTTCACTCTCAGCCCCGGTATTCAGGTTGAATTTTCAACATATTGGTTTTATCTGACTGTTTTAATATAACATTTCCCGTCATATTTTTAGCCGTTTTTTAGTTGTTTCAACTAAGAGACACAAAACCATTTTCCATAAAAATCTGTTGTGATTCAGTCTGTAACAGGTAATCAACAAAAGTCTGAGCTATCGGCGACATTAAGGCCATACAATATATTGCTTTGACATTATGCGCCTCCGGGATAGCTATTGTCGCGAGTCCGGGAAGTTCTGACATTTTTTTCTGATAGTGCCGGTAACCAATAAATATATCTGCCTGATGAGAATGAATCAGCCACTGAGACGCCATTTGTCCCGCAGGGATCACCGGGGAATTTTTTCCGCCCACCAGATGCCGTGTACGATTGCGGATATTTTCCGCCAGTTCCGGATCGGCTTTACTGAGTTCAGAATAAAACTGCACCACATAATCCCCACAGGGATCATCAACCGGCGTTGAGGTACCGATAATTAAATCCGGAGCACGCAGTAATTGCTGCCAGTCAGGATATTGTTCAGCTAATTCAATGGTGGTGGTAATTCCTAAGTAATTGGCAATAAAAGGCTCAACACTGAATGCTGTCTTATTCCGGAGTAATGCTTCCGGATGTGTCCGGTCCGCAGACAAAAACAGGTCACACTTTACCCCGGATTCAATTTTTTGCCGCAATAAACCGGCCGGACCAAAATCACAGGTTACCGGCGGTATTTTATTACCGGAATAACGGGTTAAAATGGCAGTCAGCGCTCCCCGCAGACTGCCGGCCGCCATAATATGCATTAATGACTGCCCTGATATTGAGTGCGATAGAATTTCTGATACCAGTTATTAACATCAGCATCCACATCAATATCGGCAAATTTCTGCGGATACAATTTAGCAGCCATCCAAAGCTCACCGATTGCCATCGCTTCCGGCATCGGATATCCCCAGGCTTTGGCATATTCCGGCATTAAATAAACACGTTTGTTTTTCACTGCATCAATAACCTGCCAGCGGGGGTCATTATTAATTTCGTCAACAACGCCCGGGTAGCGATCCTGAATAAAAATAACTTCCGGGTTCCAGCTGATAACCTGCTCGAGAGAAACCTGTTTATACCCTTTAATGGTCGCAGCGGCAACATTCATTGCGCCGGCGTGCTGCATCATTAAACCGGTATATTTTCCTGATCCGTAAGTGGTTAAATCCGGGTTTGCCATATAGGCCCGGACACGCTGACTTTCATGGATATCTTTCAGACGTTGGGTCACTATATTCCTGCTGTCAAAGGTTTGTTTAATCAGCTCTTTTGCATTGTCCGGCTTATTAACGATATCACCAATCAGGGTAATCCCTTCTTTCAGCCCGTCATTGTAGGCTTGCTCTTCATTATCAAGCTCAGGATTCACATTATTTTTAGCGTGGCTGCTGTTGTCTTTCTGCAGTGAAATGGCGATAACCGGGATACCCACCTGCGTAATTTTATCGATCATTTCCTGTGGCGCATAATTAGTGACAAAAACTACCTGCGGTTTCAACTGCACCAGACTTTCAAGATTGACGCTTTTCAGATCGCCTACATTGGGCACTTTCACTAATTCAGGTGCCAGCCGTTCATAATTTTGACCGAGCTGCTCACGCCAGTTTCCCATCACGCCCACAATTTTGTCCGTTGCATCCAACTGAACCAGTAAATTCAGTGTCTGATGCTGAAGAACAGCCACGCGCTCAACATGATCATCAATAACAACCTTGCGCCCCAGCTGATCTGTAAACTCCCGCGCCGCCTGGCCGGAGAATGAAAAAATGACAGCAATAAACCCAATCAGATACTTTTTCATCATTATTACCCACTTTAACCGATATATACTTGGTTATATATCGATTGATTTCATGGGTCAACTGTTTCCGGGGGTATTACAGCACCGGAATGCGATATTCTGCATGCCAGTAAATGCCCCGGAAACCAAAAATCTGCCGGGACATAAAAATCAGCAACAAACCGATAAATATCATGGTGATCACAACAAAGATTGGATAAAGGTACAAAATGAAAATTTAATATATGGGCTCCGGAATAACGAAACATGCTAACTATCAAGGAATTGCGGAGAGTTTATCCTGTAAATTATCGTTACCAGGTCAGTCTGTAACTATCATCAATTAATGACTTCAGTTCTTCACTACTGAACTCAGCATCCAGTATTATCGTAACCCAGTGTTCTTTGTTCATGTGATACGCAGGATAGATACCATCCTTTAAACGAAGAGAGCCAACCATTTCCGGCGCAGCCTTAACATTAACAATATCCACTACTTTCTCTGCGTCTCCGGCGCCTATTTTATCAGCAGATACTGACATTATGATAGCAAACCATTTGGCATTTCCGCGGTGCCTGAATACCGCATAATCCGGATATTTAATCCACGGATAGTCAGGGGCTGAGCCGTAATTAGTCCGGATATATTCAATCAGATCGTTCTTTTTCATATCAGCACCTTAAGTAAACCATTAATGGCTATGTCAGATACCGATATTACAGCATTTATCATGGCGCTCTGATATATCCTGTTTTTATGCAGTGATATTTTTGTACAAATTAAAACCAGCTCACAATATGTTAAGCTGGCTTTATTGTGTATTTGTTCTTCTTAAATAAGAATGATATTCATTTTTTATATGGTAATGAATAACATTTATGATTGTATTTTTTGCATTATCAGATTGCTAAAGGCTCCATATATACAAAGGAGCTTTTTACTGATTCAGTATAATCATTCTGAGTTTCAGGAAACAGAAATTCATAAGACACATGAAATATATTTATTATCTTAAATACAACACTGACATCTATTTTATTAACACCTCGTTCATACCTTGACAACTGCTGCTGTGAGACCCCCAGCATTTTAGCTAACATCTTTGTAGTCAAGCCATTACGGTGTCTTAAGTCGCGGATATTCTGCCCTACAATAAAATTAATATCTTTCATTATGAACCTCCTGATAAACATATATTAAAGGTAAAGCATAATATGCTGACTGACAAACCAAGCTATCAACAAAAAATATACAACTCAGAATAATTATCTAAAAACAAAAGGCATTGACGGAAAAAAATCTTAAATTATTATTTAACGACAAGCAAAAAGACCAATTAACCCCATTAGCCTTAATTATAAACCTAATGCCAAGTATTTATACTTGTTTATATTACGTTTAACTTTTGGCAGGTATATTCGGTTGCAGAAGTCGCAAGTATCCCTTCCGTTAATCAATTTGCCCGGCAATAGCCGGGCTGTTTTTTTTCAGTTGTATCTGCTTTAATAATATCCATCGGTTATCGTGTCTGTTTATCCGACCTGGCAGGTGCCAGTTTGATATACTTTCCCCTCCGCATATCATCCCCGTAGTTTCTTTTTCCCGAAGGTATTTACCACCAGAAAATACTGTGTTCTGTACCGAAAGAGAGATTACAGAATATCTTTGATGCTCTCAGCAAGTGTTGTTGTTGGTCGTCCAATCAGTTTACTCAGAGTATGACTATCATCGAATAATCCTCCTACGGACGCACCAACATCAGAGTCAGCAAGCATTTCAGACAACTCATCAGGCAAGCCCGCATTTTTCAGTGCGGCAACAAAATCAGCCTGACTTAAATTCTGATACACAACATTCTTTCCGCTCTGTTCAGTCAGTTCTTTCGCCAGGTGGCTTAATGTCCGGGCCTCATCTCCGGCAAGCTCATACACCTTACCCGCATGCCCGTCTTCACTGATAACACAGGCGGCAGCCGCCGCATAATCAGCTCTGGCAGCGAAAGCGATTTTGCCTTCTCCGGCCGCACCAATAAAGACACCATGCTCAAGTGCAGCAGGTACACTGGCCAGATAGTTTTCCGTATACCAGCCATTGCGCAGAAGGGCATACCGGATACCGGAATCAGCCAGCATTTTTTCTGCTTCCACATGCTCAGTATGTAAACCCAGCGGAGAGGTGTCGGCATGTAACAAACTGGTGTAAGCAATGAATTTCACATTAGCTGATTTTGCCGCATTAATCACATTACGATGTTGCGTGACACGCTGTCCGATTTCACTGGAAGAAATCAAAAGCAATTTCTCAACCCCCTGTAAGGCCCTGATTAATGATGCTTCATCATTGTAATCAGCCTGACGTACAGAAATTCCTTTCCGGCTCAGGGATGCACCTTTTGCCGGATTACGGACAATCGCCACAATCTGGCCTGCCGGGACTGTTTGCAGCAGATTTTCAATAACATGCTGGCCCAGGAGGCCTGTCGCACCGGTAATTGCAATCATAAGATAGCTCCTTAATGTATCACTTGTGTTTCGTTAACATAACACCTAGACTTACTTAAAGTAAGTACATACAAAAAGGTAAGTTCAACGTGGCAGCTTCAACATTATCCCAACAGTTACGCGACGGTAATTTATTTGCCGCGCAGTGCTCTTCCCGGGAAATTCTTAAACATGTAACAAGCCGCTGGGGGATACTGATTTTAATTTCCCTTCGTGACGGGACACACCGTTTCAGCGATTTACGACGCAAAATCGGCGGAATAAGTGAGAAAATGTTAGCTCAGTCATTACAGGCGCTGGAACAGGATGGCTTCATTAATCGCGTGTCATATCCGGTATTACCGCCCCACGTCGAGTATACACTGACCGATCTTGGTGAACAGATAAGTGAAAAAGTCACCATACTGGCAGACTGGATAGAGATAAATCTTTCGAAAATACTGGCGCAAAAGGAAGATAAAACAGCATAGTGCTTTACACTATTGGTTCCCGGGTCGTCAGGCATTATTCCGGACGCTTTGTCCCGTTAAATTTCTGTCCGCTTTTCAGTGGCAGAAAATTTACGATATCCCTTGTAAGGACCATAAATATCCCGGGAACGCCATGTTGCTGGCTGTTGTTACCGGACAGCGCCTTGCTATCCCTCTCTCCCTACGGTGTCAGGCACTCAATATCAGCCTGCGGGATGTGATTGCCGGATGCCGTGATCTGTATGTCAGCAAATATTTAGTCCACTACACACGAAGCACATCACAATCACAACCCGGCGGTCAGGTAACCGCAAATACCCTGACCACCAACTTTAAAAAAGCCAGGGATAAAACCGACATCAATTGGGGAGAAGGTACGCCTGCAACATTTCATGAAATGCGGTCATTGTCTGAGCGTTTATACCGGGAACAGGGAATTAATACCCAAAACCTGCTGGGCCATAAAAACCAGCAGCAAACCGATAAATATCATGATGATCGTGGAAAAGATTGGCATATAGTATCTATTTAATATACACATACCGTGAAGTAAACCAAATTATTGGTTTACCATTTTTTACTTTAACGTCTTCGTTACCATTTTTGTCTACAGTTTTTGCTTTAAACGTTAAATAATAAAGTCCAGGATTTTTAACATACAGTGCATAACTTATGCTCCTTTCCGCAGAAATAGGTACAATCAGATCATACATTGGTGTGTGATCAGTTTTTTTATCTTGTGAAATAACCTCATAAAAATTAGGATGATAAGTCTCCAATGCTTTTATTTTATCATTAACAACCTTAACACTCTGTATAGTTAATGATTCTTTATCTAAACCTATATGTATTGGCTCAGTTCCATTATTCTTAATAGTAACAACTGGAAGAATATAGAATCCATCGTCCCCTTTTTCCTCTGTAATATTTATAGAAAATAAAGTTGATTCTGTGCCTTTTATTCTCTCTTGTATTTCCTGTAATTCTGCAGCAGCCTTATCTCTTTGATTTAAAGCATCAAAAGTATAAGCCCCCCAAAGTAACGTAAATATAGTACATAGCCCTACAGTTATATTGCTGAAGTTGGAATGTTCATTCCAAATAGCTCGAAAATAATAGACTGTAAGACCTATGATAAAAATTAATATAGCAATAATGACTATAGACATTATGCTCATATCATCCACCTATATGCGTTGAACTACCATCACTGGGAAAGTCATCTTCCTCAATATTAGAATCAACAAATTCACTATTTTGATTTGCAGCACTCAGTATTAACTGCCTTCTAATGCTCGGAATATCTAACTCATACTCAATGACATTACGATTAGATTCAATGAGTTCAGTTATTTCCGCGAGATTACTAGTATAGGTTTGATTGGTAAATTCTAATTCTTGGGCTGGACTTATGGTTGTCAATATTAAATATAAAAATGCAACTCCTGCATATCTTGATTGACTGCTAAACTTTAACCACAAATCACCTGGTGACATTAAAATTTGTTGAGAAGTTAAATCCAGAAGCCCACCATTTGAATATCTGACCATAGCATTTTTCAGATCTTCATAATTTATATTTAATGGGTTCTCATCATTTGATTGATGCTCAGAAATCATGATCGATAAAACTTGTATTCTATCAATCAGTTCAGCTAATTGTTTTAATGTATGATGTTTTAAAGCAGCAGATTGCTCTATCCTCAAACTACTATAATAATCATTCCCATCGATAAAAAATGAAGAAAGCCAGTGAAAAACCTCCTTAGAATTATCACCTAAAGAAAATATCGCTTGATACGCATTAAACGATTTTTGAATTGTTATTGGTATTCTATTCCTAGGTATAGGATCACCCCATTGTACGTCTCTACGAACTTTAAATCCTTCATTTGCAGGAAATATATCTGTAGCATAATATGGATTTGATTTGATAATCCCTGGTATTACTTGGCTAGAATTTAATGTGAAAACAACATCACCAACTTTCATATCAATAACAAAGCTCTCAATTTGAGGCTTAACATTCTTTGCTGTTATAGCATTAAAACCTTCAAGTAAACTAGCCTTATTTGCCTGTGTTATTGGGTCACTAAATGTAAGCTCGTTAATCTGTAGATTATCTAAATGTGCTGTAGCAATTATCTCATTCTCAATAAACTCACTAGCAAACCGATATCTAACACCAGGACGAACTACCCAGCATTTTGATGCTAAATTAACTATTCCAATTTTAAGTGGCATACTCATTATATCCCATAAATAACTACTATTAATTCTATTT
>NZ_WSPG01000111.1:0-249 GCF_022819185.1 Morganella sp. HSTU-ASny43 | reverse complement strand
TCACCATGGTGTGTCAGTTCACGTCGATCCACCACTGAAAGCGGTCCCATGGCCAGTCACGGCAGCACCACGAGCGGGACGCTCGAGAACCGCGAGCTCCATCGCGGGCTGAGCCAGCGCCACATCATGTTCATCGCCATCGGCACGGCGATCGGCACCGGCCTGTTCTACGGCTCGGCGGGCGGCATCCAGACCGCCGGCCCGGGCGTCATCCTCTCCTTCCTCATCGCCGGCGCCGCCGTGTACCTG
>NZ_WSPG01000110.1:0-250 GCF_022819185.1 Morganella sp. HSTU-ASny43 | reverse complement strand
GATCTACAATGCCGCCTAATTTATCTTCAATAAAACCGCCGACAGCCGAACCCACTTTCCCGCCGACTTCCCTGCCCAGCCCCGGGTATGCGTCTTTGAGGCTGACTTTACCGAACACCGGCAGGTCTGCCGTCAGATAAGGCCCGAGCAGTTCAAAACCCCAGTCACCGAGTTTTTTTCCGAGGTCGGTGATAGTGTCCTGAACACATCCGGCACCGGAAACCAGTTCAATTTCAGCATGACTTAATTC
>NZ_WSPG01000109.1:0-256 GCF_022819185.1 Morganella sp. HSTU-ASny43 | reverse complement strand
GCGCATGGAGGGATGTTCCGTCAAACGCCGGGCATTCAATCGCGTGATATTGAACACAGTTTTGCGAGCAATACCGTGTTGTATGAAGCAGACTGATTTAGAATGCTTTCGTATTGTCTTTGTCTTCATTACTGGAATTTGATAATACAGATTTCTAGAAGTTCACATACAGAATTTTCATTTTCAGTTTATTGGCAAATTATATTGGCTTTCTTCTCATTAAAAGATGTCTTATGTTACAAGGGATATTGCGATA
>NZ_WSPG01000012.1:0-109351 GCF_022819185.1 Morganella sp. HSTU-ASny43 | reverse complement strand
ACGTGATAAAAGAGACAGCGCACGTAAGCAGATTGCTGAGGGTATCGACCCTTGTGAACAGAAACGGATAAAGAAAGTGTAAGTATCCCGGAAAAACGAACCATTAACTTTAACAGATATGTCGATTTCAGCTTTTCATTCACACCAGGCTGTCAGGTTGGATTGTATTCTATTGACGAAACCTGTCAGCTTAAGTCTGAGCTGATACAGTCATGCTACGATCTAATGTGTCTGGCAGATGTACATAAAATGATAGGTGCAGCAGTATTCTGCGCTATTTAATGAGTCCTATCCGGAATACGGAAAGAAACCCGGAGCGGTATATTCAACTATGTCGGAATGTTTTATAACAGTAAGCGTTAGCATAGCTTGCGTGTTCTTATATCACCAACGCAATATAAACATCAATATTATCAATTAGTAACCAGTGTTTTTATCGCTCACGTTAATTCAAAATTAAATTAAGACTGACCTTCAGGTAAGGAAAAAATATAGAGTTTAAAAAGATAACTTGATCATCTTCACATTTTATAAAACTTCAATTTGAAATTTTACTCCATTTGATGTTTTATGTTGGAATTATATTTTAAATTGAAATCTCACTTATAACCACCACAAGAGTGAATGCATATGAAAATAATAAATAAAATACCTTATCTCTTTTTCACCATAATACTGTCTTCACCAACATTCTCATCGACCAGCTTTGCTGATAAACTCCCTGACCTTCCTGTGGTATTAAAAAATGGAACCGGAGTAATTAGCCAAAACATTATTTACATAGGTTTAGGTAGTACAGGAAACTCATGGTATAAACTTGATCTTAATGAAAATAAAAAATGGGAAAAAATAGCTGATTTCCCGGGTACGCCAAGAGACCAGGCTATAGCAATTAATTTAAATAATGATATTTATATATTTGGCGGAGCGGGAAAAGAAAATATTGAGAGTGAAACAATAAGCTCATTAACAGATGTTTATCGTTATTCACCAAGTGAAGACAAATGGATAAAAATAAACACCAGCTCACCTTATGGCTTGGTTGGTCATGCAGGAGTTAGTATCAGCACCAATAAAGCCATCATTCTCGGAGGAGTAAACAAGCAAATATTTGATAAATATTTCATTGATTTAAATAATACTAAAAACAATTCACCCATGAAAAATAAAGTTATTAATGATTACTTTAACAAACCTATAGAAAGCTATTTTTTAATAGAGTAATACTGACTTATAATGCAGATAATAATCAATGGAATTCATTAGGTACTATTCCTTTTAATGGAACTGCGGGTTCTTCATTAGTAAAAAATAACAATACAATAACCTTGATTAACGGCGAATTAAAACCCGGGTTACGTACCAGTGAAATACAAACGGCTCTATTAGAAAATAATCAACTACAGTGGAATACTACTGTACAGAAACTTCCTCTACCATCACCTGAGCAGCAGCAAGATGGCTTAGCTGGTGCATTTGCAGGTTATAGCGCTCATACTTTACTTGTTGCTGGTGGTACTAACTTTCCGGGCTCTCAGGCTAAGTATTCACAGAAACATTATTTTGCACATCAGGATTTAGATAAAAAATGGCACAAAGAAATTTATGGGTTGATTGATGATCAATGGAAAGTAATTGGTGAACTGCCGATCCCTCTTGGTTATGGAATCACTATTGAGCATGGTAATTCACTATATTTAATCGGTGGTGAAACTACAAAAGGTGAGGCAGTTAATTCTGTAATCACTTTAACAATAAAAGATAAAGATCTAATTATTAACTAAACCAATCACATATATAAATTATAATAATCAACCAAGAACTCTATATTAAATTTATGGCATCCTATCCACTCAGGTAAAAATTATGCTTAATAATAAAATCTTGCTGGCATGTTGTACTTTTTTTATATCACTTCAATTAAATGCGACTACACTAGACTTTCGTCATGAATATTCAGATTCATCGAGAATAAATAAAGACCGCATTGCGTTTATTCATTCATTTTCAAATGGCATAGGTTTTTATATTGATGCCAGTATAAAATCAGGTGGTGTTGATGGTGAAAAAGATAAAGTATTTAGTGATGTTGTTAATAATGCCATCGAAATGGGGCTGAGTTACAATCATAAGATAAATAATAATATAACGTTACAACCAGGCTTAATATTCGAAACAGTTACGGACACATCAATTTACAAACCTTATTTAAAGGCACAATATAATTTTGATAATGGTTTATATATTGCTGGTCGTTATCGTTTTGATTATGCCAGAAAAACAAAACAAGGTGTTGACGACGAGAAAACAAATCGCTTTGATACTTTTATTGGTTATAAATATAGTAAATACAAAGTTGAATATGACTATACACAAATGTATAGCGATGCTATAAAATATGATAATAAGAAACGTAATTATGAACATAATGTCTTTTTTTCTTACCAATTGAATGACACATTTACTCCTTATATTGAAGTTGGAAATGTTGCAGTGAGACCGACCAGTGACGCCCGTCAAACCCGGTATCGCTTAGGATTACAATTCCACTTTTAAGTCCTCTATAACATAATACCAAACCTTGTAGTGAATAATCACCCCATTATTCACTACATTATTTTATATGTTTATCAACCAATTAAATGCAACACTCTATTATTTGATCTCCTTCACAAATTACACCTTTCTCAATTGAGAAATTACACTCCATAAAATAATATCAAATGGAGTTGCATTTCAAAAAAGAATGGTGAATTCAAAATGGCATTAATTGAAAAAATGACTAAGGATATTCAACAAAAAGGAGGGCTGATCGTTTCTTGTCAGCCTGTCGATAATAGCCCTATGGATAAGCCAGAAATTGTGGCAGCAATGGCCCGGGCTGCTGTAAATGCAGGTGCCGTAGCAGTACGAATTGAGGGGATAGATAATTTAAAAGCAACCCGCCCCCTTATTGATGTACCAATTATCGGTATTGTCAAACGTGATTTACCGGATAGTCCGGTCAGGATCACGCCTTGGTTAAGTGATGCAGAAGCATTAGCGACAGAAGGTGCCGATATTATCGCTTTTGATGGTACGGATCGTGTACGTCCAGTTCCAATTAATGAGTTACTGGCTTGCATACACCACCTTAATAAATTAGCGATGGCAGATTGCTCCACATTTAATGAGGGAATGCATTGCCGGAAATTAGGAGCAGAATTTATTGGTTCAACAATGTCGGGCTACACAGGTGGCGAAATACCGAAATTACCTGATTTACAATTAGTCACTGCATTGGCTGAAAATGGGTGTCGTGTAATAGCCGAAGGCCGTTATAACACCCCAATAATTGCAGCAAGAGCCATACAAGCCGGAGCCTGGGCTGTCACTGTTGGTTCCGCATTAACCCGACTTGAACATGTTTGTGGTTGGTTTACTCATGCGCTCAAGTTACAGCAGGAGTTAGTTAAATGAATATATTAGCAATTGATATTGGAGGAACAAAGATTTCGGCTGCATTAATCAGCCGGGATAATCAACTTACACAGCATACTCAAATTACAACCCCTGCAAGTGCATCACCAACTCAGCTCTATGAAGCGCTGGCCGCGATAACAACACCACTAAAAGCACATGCAGATGGTGTCGCCGTAGCCTCTACAGGGATCATCTGTGATGGTGTATTAACGGCATTAAACCCCGATAATCTGGGGGGATTAAAAAATTTCCCGTTGAAAAAAATACTCTCTGCATTAACGGATCTGCCTTGCTGGTTACTCAATGATGCTCAGGCTGCTGCATGGGCTGAATATGATTACCGCCATGAAAATATCTCTGATATGGCATTTGTTACAGTATCGACAGGTGTTGGTGGCGGCTTGATTCAGCAAGGACAATTACAGGCAGGAAAACGAGGTATTGCAGGCCATCTTGGCCATACCATTGCTGATCCTCATGGCCCTCTTTGCGGCTGTGGTCGTTATGGATGTGTCGAAGCTATCGCTTCCGGCCGTGCCATTGCTTCACAAGCTGTAAATGAACTTGCAGGGAAAGATGCGAAAGCTATTTTTGCTGCCTATCACCAGGGAAGCCTTCAGGCGAAGACAATAATTGAAAACTCAGCAAATACTATAGCTAATTTAGTTGCTGATATTAAAGCAACAATAGATGCCGACTGTGTTGTTCTTGGTGGAAGTATCGGGTTAGCAAACGGATATATTGAGCTCGTTCAAACAGCTATCAGACAACAACCGGAGGCATTACAGGTGCCTATTTTAGCAGCTCACTATCATCATGATGCCGGACTTTGGGGTGCGGCTCTCTGGGCCAGAGTAAACTAAAAAACTGTCGTACTTCTTACCTTTTACCTTACATATGGCAGGACTAAAAAAATGCAACTACATGATTTTGGTTTCGTTAATTATGCAGTGCTGTTTGGTTATTTAGCAGCAATGCTACTCGTTGGTGTTTATTTCTCTAAACGCCAGAAAACAGCAGATGATTATTTTCGTGCCGGGGGACGGGTTCCCGGTTGGGCTGCCGGCGTTTCTGTCTTTGCAACTACATTAAGCTCAATTACCTTTATGTCTATTCCGGCGAAAGCTTATACCTCTGATTGGACTTTTATTATTGGCCAATATTTAGCGATCGCCATTTTGCCATTAGTATTTTATTTCTACATCCCTTTCTTTAGAAAATTAAAAATCACCTCTGCTTATGAATATTTAGAAGCCCGTTTTGATATACGAAGTCGTTTATTCGCCAGCCTGTCATTTATGTTATTTCATATTGGTCGAATTGCAATTATCACTTATTTGACCGTACTCGCATTACGTCCTTTCATAGGGATAGATCCGATTATATTAGTTGTACTGATTAGCCTGTTATGTATTATTTATACATGGATGGGAGGGATTGAAGGTGTTATTTGGACTGATGTCATTCAGGGATTATTACTTTCAGGTGGTGCTGTTTTAATCTTTATCATGATCTGTTTTAAAGTTGATGGAGGAATTAGTGAGATTTTTACCACAACAGCACAAGCTGATAAATTTTTCCCAGAAGCACAGTTACGCTGGAGCTGGACTGACAGTACTATTCCTGTATTAATGATTGGTTTTTTATTTGCCAATATTCAACAATTTACTGCAAGCCAAGATGTTGTCCAGCGCTACATTGTGACTGATTCTATCGAACAGACTAAACGTACTTTAATCACAAATGCTAAATTAGTTGCTGTTATTCCTGTTTTCTTTTTTGCCATTGGTTCAGCCCTGTTTGTGTATTACAAACAAAATCCAGGTTTGTTACCTGAAGGTTTTAATACCGGGGGTATCTTACCCTTATTTATTGTTACAGAAATGCCAGTGGGTATTTCCGGGCTAATCATTGCAGCTATCTTTGCCGCTGCTCAATCGAGCATTTCCAGTAGCTTAAACAGTATTTCAAGTTGCTTTAATTCTGATATCTATATTCGCTTAAGTAAAGTTGAACGACGTTCAGAACAAAAAATGAAAGTCGCCAGATTAGTTATAATTATTGCTGGAGTATTCAGTAGCTTAGCAACAATTTGGTTGGTTTTATCTGACGAATCTGAAATATGGGATGCTTTTAACAGCTTAATCGGTTTAATGGGTGGTCCTATGACCGGACTATTTATGTTAGGTATTTTTGTTAAACGTGCTAATGCAGGTAGTGCGGTCGCAGGCATTATAGTAAGTATCATTGCTGTATTAGCAGCCCGTTATGGCAGTGACCTTAACTTTTTCTTCTATGGTGTAATTGGTGCTATGTCAGTAGTTATTGTTGGTACAATTACTGCGCCATTTTTCTCCGCAGCAAAACAAATTTCATTGGATGATAGTGAAATATCCGGGAACTAACAGGAGGTATCTATGTTATTTGGTCATATATCTGACGTGGCAATAATGCCTGAAATGAATTTGGTATTACGTAATATAATTGAAAAGGCACTCGCACTCGATCCATTATCTTTAGAACCCGGAAGCTATCCTATTGATGATAATGATGTATTTATGAACGTAATGTCATTTGAAACACAATCCCGGGAACAAAAATGTGCAGAATTACATCATCGCTACATTGATATACAAATATTACTATCCGGTGAAGAAGTTATAGATTATGGCGTTCGTCATTCAGCTAAAAATGCCACTGTTTATCATAAAGATGATGACTATCAACTCACTGATACTATTGAAAATAGTCAAACATTATCTTTAACCCCCTCTATGTTTGCTGTTTTTATGCCTTACGAGCCCCATAGACCCGGAATAGCTTCAGAACAAGGAAATAGTATCCTAAAAAAAGCCGTGATTAAGGTAAACCCTGCCCTGCTGGAAAATTAATTTTTGCCGATTCAGTTAAACGCTTTATTCTAAAATATCAGAAATTTTCACTTTGATATCAATGGAATAAAGCGTTTTGCCATTATCACATAATTATCAGAGCAAGGCTTTTTTTAACCCGCCAGAATTGGTACTCTTGTTAGCAGAATTCCACTCCCTTTGAACTTCAGCAAACAAGGATAATTTTCATGACAAAACAGTCAGTTACCAGACTGAAGCCAGGTAAAATACTCGACACACTGGGGGCAATGAAAAATAGCCTGACGCGAGTATCACAGCGTATTGCTGAATATATCCTGTTTCATCCTGTTGAAGTCACTCAGCTTTCCATCGCACAACTTTCCCGGGCGACTAAAGCTGGCGAAGCAACTGTAGTACGTTTTTGCCGCACTCTGGGCTATAAGGGCTTTCAGGACTTTAAAATGGATTTAGCCATTGAAATGGCGACATCGGATAGTGAAGAATCACCAATCCTTGATGCTGAAGTTAACCATCAGGATGATATCCATACTATAGGTTTAAAATTACAAGCAACCATCAATAATGTGTTATCAGAAACATTAAATTTACTTGATATGACGCAAGTTAAAGGCGCTGTAAATGCGTTGCTATCATCGAATTATGTTTTTATCTGCGGCGTGGGTTCCTCGGGGATCACAGCAGAGGATCTAAAAAATAAACTGATGCGTATTGGATATCGGGTGGATGCTGTTACCAATAACCATTTTATGTATATGCAGGCTTCCTTATTGAAACCGGGTGATATCGCGATCGGTATCAGCCATTCCGGAAATTCACCGGAAACAGTTCATGCACTGAAACTTGCAAAAGAAGCAGGGGCTACCACAATTGTGCTAACGCATAATTTAGGTTCACACATTATGGAATATGCCAATTATTATCTGATTAATGGTAATCGCCAGGGGAAATTACAAGGTGATTCTATTGGTACAAAAACAGCACAACTGTTTGTTTTAGATTTACTGTATACCCTACTTGTCCAGGCTCAGCCTGAAATGGTCAAAGAGCAAAAACTGCGTACACTAAATGCATTGAAAAGTACCAATTCAGCATGAGTTTATAATTAGTGTTATGTGGTCTTGAATAAAACCAGCTAAAGATCACACTTTCATTTTTCTCTTTCTTTAACGCTAATTTCATTATTGCGTTCTGAACGATTGAGTCTTAATATAGAGTCAAACTCCATTAAATAATCAATAAAGAAACATGGCTCCAAAAGGAATAATAATGAAAAAACTCTCTGGGTTAATCGCTGCACCTCATACACCTTTTGCTGCCGATGGCAGTGTTAATTATCCTGTCATTGATAAAATTGCAGAACATCTTATTGCAACTGGTGTTACAGGTGCTTACGTATTAGGAACAACAGGAGAAGGTATCCATTGTTCTGTCGAAGAACGCAAAAAAGTCGCTGAATACTGGGCTGCTGCCAGTCAGGGACAATTAGATATAATTGTTCATACAGGTGCTCTCAGTATTGCAGACACTATAGAGCTATCCCGTCATGCTGAAACATTAGATATTCAAGCTACATCAGTGATTGGCCCTTGTTTCTTTAAACCGGGCAATGTAGATGACTTAGTTGAATATTGTCGTTTAGCAGCGATGAACTCGCCTTCTAAAGGCTTTTATTACTACCACTCTACTATGTCGGGACTAAACATTGACATGGAAAAATTTTTACAAGCGGCAGGAAAAACAATTCCGAATTTATCCGGAATGAAATTTAATTCTCCTGATATGTACGAATTTCAACGTTGCTTACGTGTTGATGGCGGTAAATACGACATTCCATTTGGTGTAGATGAATTTATACCGGCAGGGTTAGCGTGTGGGGCATTAAGCGCTGTAGGAAGCACCTATAACTATGCTGCTCCTTTATATCTTGAAATAATTGATAAATTTAACAATGGTGATTACAAGGGGATCACTGCGTGTATGGATAAAGTAATTGCAATTATTCGTGTGCTGGTAGAATACGGTGGTGTTGCTGCAGGTAAAGTTGCAATGCAATTACATGGCATTGATGTTGGTGACCCCCGCCGTCCACTACGCCCATTAACTGCAGCACAAAAAACGGATGCACTGGCAAAATTTAAAGCAGCTGGTTTCCTATAATTAACCTTACTCTTGTTGAGTATTAACAATACAAGCTTGCTTTTTTACATCTCCCCCATTTTATGATGACAGTGGCTTTCGAAGTGAAAGCCACCTTTTATTTCTTAAAATATTCTCCGGTCAGTCATCCGATTAAGCTGAATAACATCATGTATAAAACAAAAAAGAATATATTGTCACCTGTATAAGAAATTTGCTTTTATTACAGATAATTATATTTTACTACACTTTATTTTTTATTTTTAGCAGTGAATAATGCAACCGTACCCTGAATATTAACTGAAACATCTTCAAACAAAGACGAAAGCATAGTTTCAAGTGAATCCGCAGAGTCATAAACGTTGCTAAAAATCCCTTTTTTGTTATAGACTGACATTAGCTTACTTCCAAAACGGTTATGCTTAACCCCCTCTCCAAGAATAGTCGCGCCATATAAAATCCCATCATCTTTAAGTGTTTCAGTGATATTTATTATCGCTTGTTTCTTATCACTCACTTTCCCCGGCAAACAATGTAATAAATAAAATATGGATACTGAATCAAATCCCCCCCTCAACTCATCAGTAAATCTATTGAAGATATCATGACATAAACAAGAATTTAATTTTTCATCAGAAATATATTTTTTAGCACATTCCAAACTATGAACATTAAGATCGGAAAGCGTTATTTTATTAATTTTATCTGCGGATTTCTTTAAATAAAAACCAGTTCCAACACCAATATCCATATGGTTGCTACCAAGATGAAATTTAAAGTGAGGAATTAAAAATTTATCAGTATTACAATGCCATGCATAGTTATTAGATATCTTTAGCACCCACCAGTCATATAGAGACAAAGAGAGAGGTGTATATACTTTAGAACCATCGTTTGTGTTCAATGACATAAAATCCCCAGAATGGAAAACATATATATTATTTTTTTATTATTTGTTTTAATAGTCGAAAATAATGAGTAATAAATCAGGTTATCATATGTTATAAGTGCATGATAATATACCTGATATTATTCAGAATTATTTATATCACATACCATCCCTGGTATGCTTCATCCGTAATAATCATAAATCACATGTTTTTCTAAAAATTTCTCAGAAACCATTTATACAGATACTGAATAAAAACCACGAGGTCACGAAATACAAAATAACCAAACGCAATTATAACGATTAAAATTAACACCATTCACACAAGTAAATTAACAAGTTATATTTTCATTATCTTTTTATTTCTTTCGAAGTATTTTCATTGAGCTAATACTGTGTGGAAAATCATCTGCATTTCCCTTTCCTGAAGAGCGGGTATAATAGTCACCCTGAAAGTTTTTTTCTTTGAAAAACCGCACTGTCCATCCATCCGGAATATCAAACGACATGATCTTGTTATCAAAATTATATGTACTAAAATCATCAATACTTTCATTGACCAGCAAATGCTGACCTGTTTGATCAAATCCATTAAATAATACAATAGCAGAGAGCCCCTGGTGACGACTATCTCCATTACTCAGTATCACCGTTGCTGTAGTACACATGGCATCTTTTGGCGTACAAAAAATACTATTACTACCCTCTTTATTTTGACAAGACTGACTGGCGTTGAATTGTGCTTGTGTTTTTTTCACATCAACACCGGCATACATCTTGTTAAATGGGGTTAATACACATACATATACACTTTCTTTAAACTCCCGATTATCAGGGTAAGAGTACACAGGGGAATTCACCGTCACGTGAATATTATCAGCTATAGCAACCAAAGGTAGTCCTATCAATAAAAACAAACCTATAACTCGTTTTTTCATATTAAATTCCAAATCTATTTTTACCACTGCGGATCAAAAGGGTCTGTATCCGGGCTATACGGAATCAGATATCTTCCCCATATGCTTTGCAGCTTTCAATTGAAAATCTTCCCTAAAAGACTATCCTGTAAAGATAAATAGCACATATGCCCCGTTGCGGCAAACCAGAACAACACAGGGAAAAGAACGGTCAGATGGTACAAAAAATAAAATCGTAGTATCAACTTCCCGTGCACTATTTATCTCATTTTTTATTTTAAGTATTTCTGATTTTGGTTTTCTCATCATTCTGAATTAATCTGCCATTTTTCAGGTAGTTAATTTTGTCAGCCATCAATTGTGCTTCATCTTCGCTGTGAGTCACTAACAGTGCTGTTTGCCCGGCTTCCCGTAAAATATCTCTCACTTCCAGCCCTAAACGTTTACGGCTATCCGGATCTAAGCTCGACAAAGGCTCATCTAACAACAATACTGCCGGCTGTGTCGCCAATGCACGTGCTAAAGCAATACGTTGCTGTTGCCCACCAGACATTTCATGTGGATAACGCCCGGCAAGTTCTTTTAATTCTACTAAATCCAGCAGTGTTTGAACTCGTGTTTGCTGATATCCTTTCGGTTGTTTTCTCAGACCGAAAGCAATATTTTGCGCTGCGGTTAAATGGGGGAACAGCGCGTAATCCTGAAATACCATTCCCACATTGCGTTGTTCCGGCGGAAGATGAAGGCCCTCTCCTGCAACACAGCGGCCACCAACATGGATGGTTCCCTGCTCTGTACGTTCAAACCCTGCAATAGCACGTAATGCAGTGCTTTTTCCGCAGCCGGAAGTACCGAGAAGACAGCCGATCTCCCCTGCATTAATGTGCAAAGAAAAGCCTTTCAGAACATGATTACGTTGATGTTTACTCCCGTAAGAGACATGCACATTATCAAGAACTAACGTTGTGTCTGACACCTGATGACGACTCCCTTCTGATTATCGTTGTTTTGGCCCGGATGAAGATAATTGACTACGTGCTAATAGTATTACCGGGAGCGTTCCGGCCAATACAATCAGTAATGCTGCAACAGCCCCCTCCTCATAGGTACCTCTCGCCGCTTCTGCATACAAAGATGTTGCTAATGTTTCAAAGTTAACCGGACGAAGTAATAAAGTAGCCGGTAACTCTTTCATCACATCAGCAAAAACCAGCAAAGCACCTGTCACTAATGCCGGACGCAATAACGGTAAATGTACGCGGAAAAAGGTTCCCGACTCACTTTCACCAAGTAATCTTGAGGCCTGTTCCATGCCCGGCGGAATACGGGTTAACCCGGCATCAATCGCCCCGACTGAAATCGCCATAAAGCGGATAGAACAACAGATAACTAATAAAACCCCCGAAGAGAGCAGCGGTAAACCGCGATAATTGAACAATTCGGCCAGTATATTATCCAACGACATACCCGGTGTTAATAACCCGATGGCCAATACCGTTCCCGGCACCGCATAGCCCAATGAGGCAACTTTCATCAATGTACGTCTGGCCTCCGGAGCCCCCCCCGAAATCGCACTTGATCTCGCATACCACGCCACAATCAGGCTGACAAAAGTCACCACAAGGGTAACTCCTGCCGCTAATAATAATGAGTTTTGTAATGATTGCAGGAGGCTGGCAGAAATTTCCATACTATCACTAAAACGCCTGATACTTTCCCAACCCAGAAATAGTGCAGGGGCAACAAAGCCCAGTAAAACAGGCAGAGAAGTCAATAAAGTCGCCAGGCATGCGTGAATTCCCGTTAATCGTGCCGGTAAAATCCCCCGCATTTGCCGGCCGGAATTATAACGCTGATTCTTGCGCCCATAATATTCCAGGGCCAGCAACAGAATAATTACCGTCAACATGGAGCACGCAATTTGCGCTGCTGCCGCCAAATCAGAACGCGTCACCCACGTGGTATACACTGTGACTGTCAGAGTATTCACGCCAAGGAATTCGGATGCGCCAATATCATTCAGTGTTTCCAGTAATGCTAAGCTTGTTCCTACCACCAGTGCGGGACGTGCCATTGGCAGCGCCACCCGGAAAAATGAGCCGGTTGAACTTAAACCAAGTGTGCGGGCTGCTTCCAGTAAATGCGCCGGCTGGCTCATAAACATCGCCCGCATGGTGAGATAAACATACGGATATAACACCAGACCCAATAACAAAATCGCGCCGGTCATGGAGCGAAGATCCGGAAGCCTGAACTCACGGGGGTTGCTATAGCCCAACAGGCTGCGAATGACTTCCTGAACCGGCCCGATGGGATGCAGTAAATCAAGCCAGGCAAATGCCACTATGTAGGTTGGCATGGCGAGGGGAAGCAGCAATGCCCAACTAAATAGCCGCTTTCCCGGGAAATCGAATGCAGTGACTAACCAGGCGCAACCCGCACCAATAAGCATGACCAGTACGCCGACACCAAGTAATAAAATCAGGGTATTGAGTATCGCATCAGGCAACACATACTTCAGTAAATGTTCCCAATGACTGACACCTGAGCTTACCGCGAGCCATAACAGGAATAACAAAGGGGTCATTACACCAAGCGTAATGACCACCACAGTAAGACTTAAAGGCGAAAAACCGAAACGCGGCGCTCCTGCGGCGCCACGTAAATCAGATAAGCCTGTTTTATTGATCGAATCCAACTTTATCTACCAACTGGCTGGCTTGTTTACGGTGTTTAACGATTTCAGCCAGTGGAATGTTATCAACATTGATTTCACCAATCGCACTGTTGATCGTCGCATCCAAAGGAACCCCTTTACGGATTGGATATTCGTAGTTAGCTTGCGCATACAGCTGCTGAGCAGGAACTGAAACTAAATACTCCATCAATTTCACAGCTTGTTCTTTATGTGGCGCATTGCGGGCAACTGCAGCACCAGTGATATTGACGTGCGTTCCGCCACTGGTAAAGGTTGGCTGAACGACTTTAATGGCATCCCCCCACTGACGGGCATCAGTGCCTTCTTTCGCATTTTTCATATGACCAACATAGTAGGAGTTCGCTAAGCCAACATCACAGATACCACCGAGGATGTCACGGGCAACATCACGATCGCCACCAGCAGCTTTACGGGCTAAGTTATTTTTCACGCCACGTAACCACGCTTCTGTTTTCGCTTCACCATCATGAGCAATCATTGCGGCTACTAATGCTGTGTTATAGGGGTGTTGTCCCGCACGAATACAGATTTTGCCTTTCCATTGCGGGTCTGCCAGGTTTTCATACGTGATGCTGTTTAATGGTATGGATTTTTCTGCATACAACACACGTGCACGCATTGACAAACCAAACCATTGGTTGTCTTTATCACGTAAAGAAGCCGGAATAACTTCTGTTAATACTTCGGGTTGAACAGGTTGAGTTACACCTGCTTCAACTAAATCGATGAGGTTACCTGCATCAACTGTCATTAATAAGTCAGCCGGAGAGTTTTTACCTTCGGCTTTTACTCGTTCTAACATACCATCTTTGATATAGACAGTATTTACATCAATGGCAGTTTCTTTCGTAAAGGCATCGAGAAGAGGCTGAATTAAGCCCGGTTCACGTGTGGTATATAAAGTGAGGGAATCTTTTGCCATCGCTGGTAATGCACAGGTAACCATAAGCGATGATGCCAACGTAATCAAACGAGTCTTATTACATAAAAAAAACATTTTTTTCAACATGTTGCGATCTTCTCCATAGTGAAGTGATGCTTAATTTAATCTATTGAATATCTTGCAGGCTGTAAAAAAGTATATATGATAATAAGTCTCGTTTGCAAATTAGTTTCATTAAAAAATAGTAAAGTTAAGTTATAACTAAAATGAATGCATTCTAAGGTAATCGAAGATCTCTGTTCGGGCCAAACTCCGGCCTTATAAATACGCTTTCTGATGCGCTCTTTTTTCAGTAAAACGATTAGATCAAAGCGTTATCGCGGCAGTTGCCACTCCGGCTGATACTCTGTACCAGGTTGTTGGCCCGGCAGAAGCGCAGCCAGTGCCAGTTTGCGTGAGAGGGTAGGTTCCATAGCCCCCCTCACCCGGGCTGAATTATCTGCTGTGGTGGGGTGTCAGCTCAGAACATAACGGTCAATGTATAAAAAGGGGCATATTGTGGGTCCTGACAAAAAGATATCCTCAACACTACTCCGCCGCAACGAATATTATAGAAATAACGTAGCACTTGTAATGTGCACCATAAAAAACCTTACTTCATTCAATATCCGAACCGGAATATTTTTCATTGCCTCTGAAAGTAATTTATTAAAATAGATACAGCCTGATAAACCATCCCGTATTTTTCACCTGTCACTGTTATTCCCTTACTATTCTCAAATTGTTACACATTACCGCCTTATTACAACACAGGTGAGTAGAGGCATACGCGTCTGAGTGGTATTTTTCTTATTAACGAGCTGTATATCTGAATTAATTCCGGTAGACGGTATTTACCGGCTGTTTCATTATTTTATCACCTGTTAAAAAATAATATTCCGTTTTATTTCCGGACGATTTTCTTACAGCTCACAGCACCACATTCAATCTGATAAATAATTTTAATTCGCTTTTTAAAGCAAGGACTTGGATATGACATTTAATAATTCAGTGCTGATTGCACTGTTTTCCGCTTCTTTCAGCGCTTATGCCACGGAACCACCACCACCTTATCAGTCAGAAGTTGAAGTTCCTGATATTAATACCATTCTCAGCAGTGCCACTGATGGCTGGCCGACCGCAAAAGATAAGTGGGATAATAAATATCAGTCAATTATCACCGGTAACCAATATATTAATGGTCAGACATTAACCAGAACCTGGTTCCCGGAACAATTTCTTTATGTTGAGAATAATTCTTACAGCCTGAATAACACCATTGATTCCTTCCAGACCACATTCCGGAGCGGCAGTGTCGCTATCGGAAATATAGTCAAAGGCGGAATTACCAATCCGTCCGATCCTTCCAAAGTCTATCGCGGATTTATGTCGATGATGGAAGACTCCATAGCGTATAACACTATTGTTGAAGATAACGGCAGCCTCAGCCTGGGGAATGACGCCAAAGCGTATAACACCACAGTGAATACCGGCGGCAGAATGGTTGTCGGTACACGGGGCTATGCACAGGCAATTTTGATCGACGGCGGTTATCTGGAGCAATCCGTTACCAGCACCTCAAATACCAAAGATGTCATTGTCGTGAATGGCGGCCAGCATATTATCTACGGCGGTACGGCAACCAACAGCCATATCGGCAGCGGCAGCTATCAGATGAGCAGCGGCACCACGATAGATACGGTGCTGTATGACGGTGCTGTCCAGCAAATCTATTCCGGAAAAGGCGCTGACCGCAATACTATCGTTAATCACGGCGCATTGCAGTTTATTACCTACGGTAGTGCGGAAGATACCCGTGTTTACGGTACCCAGATTATTACCGGTGTTGACGGGGAATGGGAAAACGGCGAGTGGACATCCGACGATTCTTTCCGGATTGATGATCAGACAGCCAAAAATGCCACCATTTATGCCGGCGGTGTGCAGCGTATTCAGACTGGCGAAGCCATTGATACCCGGGTTTACGGACAGCAGATTGTCAGCGGCAAAAAAGGCGGCTGGAGCGGCGGACAATGGGTTGAGCAGGATGCCTGGATTGGCAAAGATCAGGTTGCCACCGGCTCAGTGATCCACCAGGGCGGTGAACAGATTGTTGAATACTATGCCGATGCGGTTGGTACGCTGGTTAACGGCGGTACACAGCTGGTCAAGGAGTTTGGTCATATTCAGGATACTACCGTTGAGAACGGAGGTTCATCCTTTATCGCTTACGGTGCCTACTCCACCGGTGACCTGAATGTTAATGACGGTTCAGTAACGATGGAAGGCGGTAGTCTTCACAGCTGGACCGGAGCTCTGGACGGCAAAGGCGCTTATGTTACCCGTCTTAATCTGGCCGGTGACAATGCGTTTATGTATCTGAAGCATAATGACACCACCAGCGAATCCGAAGCAACGATTGAAACACTGGCTAACAACGGTACCGTGGTATTCGGCAGCAGCGACGGCACTGACGCCGGTAAATACAGCCGGTTACAGATTTCAGATCTGACCGGTTCCGGCACCTTTGTGATGAACACCAATATTAACGGTGGTACCGGTGATTTCCTGAATATCAGCAACAGTATCAGCGGTGAGTTTAATGTCAGAGTAATGGATTCCGGTCAGGAGCTGAAAAGCCGCGGCGGTGTGAATCCTCATCATCTGATCTTTGCCAACGGCAGTGACAGCAACAGCTTTGCGCTGGTAAACGGCAGTGTTGATCTGGGTGCTTACAAATATTACCTGGTACAGGGTGATGAGCAGGACAGCGACAACTGGTATTTATCACCGAAAGCAACCGATCCGGTACCAAATCCGGATCCGGAGCCGGGCCCTGATCCGAAGCCTGAAATCTCCGAAAGCGGGAAAAACGCTATCGCGATGGCCAACGTGACGCCAACTATCTGGAACAGCGAATTATCCACACTGAGAACCCGGCTGGGCGATCTTCGTGATAACCAGACGGCGCAGGATGGTGTGTGGGGCAAATATATCGGCAGCCGTAACCGCATCTCAACCGGCAATGTCGGTTACACCCAGGATATGAACGGACTGATGCTGGGCGGCGACCACGCGATTGCGCTGGAAAACGGCCGCCTGCTGGTCGGGGGAATGTTCTCCTATACCCATTCAGAACTGGATGCCCGCACCAGTGACGGCAAGGTGGACAGCTTAGGTCTTGGTGTCTATACCACCTGGATGCACAACAGCGGCTACTATGTGGATGGCGTGCTGAAAGCCAACCATTTCAGAACCAAAAACAGCGCGCAGTTTAATGACGGAAAAACCACCGCCAAAGATAACACCAACGGCATCGGTTTCTCTGTGGAAGGCGGTAAACACATCACCGCAGGCAGTTACTTTATCGAGCCTTATGTACTGGGATCTTACTTCCGCGGCGAAAAAACAGCCTACCGTTTTAGCAGTGACATGAAAGTGAAAGCGGATGCTGCAGAATCTGTTAAAGGTGAAATCGGTACCACCTTCGGTAAGACGTTTGTCACTGAAAGCGGTGGTCTGATTAAACCTTATGCTCGCCTGGCGGTCAGCCACGAGTTCAAAAAGAACAATGATGTGGTGATTAATGACACTGAATCATTCAGCAATGATATGTCCGGAACCGTCGGTAAATACGGCGTGGGTCTGACAGCGCAGATGAATAATCAGTGGTCCGCCTATGCAGAGTTCAACTATGCCAAAGGCAGCCATGTGGAAACCCCTTACAGCGGCAACCTGGGTATCCGTTACAGTTTCTGATAACTTACACAGAAATAACAAAACCGGCCTTTAACAGAGCCGGTTTTTATTTTACAGAACAACGTATCCGTTTCAGCGGCGGTAGGTATGCTGAGACTGATACCACCACAGCAAGCTGAAAATCGAGGCAGATAATACCAGTGATGAAATGGCTGCCGGTACTGCTGCATTATTTATGCCGGACAGAAGTGGTGTTGTGTCATGAGTAAATTCGTCAAAATCAGATGTTTCAGCATAATCATCAAAAATTCCCTGTAAATCCTGTTTTAATTCTGCAAACAGGGGGGGATCTTTATAATCGGGATCCTCTCCCGGCTCTGTATACTGATTTCGGTTTATTTCCCTCTCAACCAACCCCAGTCTGACAAACTCATCCGGATTGACATAACCCTCAGCATACATAAGCACACTCTTATCAATACGAATACGCCAGTTATCTGTTTCATCCTTCATATATTCGGGTTTTCTGACTAAAGGATTATTGAGAATATCTCCTTCGTCCGCCTTCGCGCTGATAAATGATGTTTCCGTTTCACCGGAAAAACCGCTTATTTCCTCATCCAGCAATGGCTGCATTTCCAGGTCCTCAGCACCATTTCCTGTACCTCTGAAACGCTGTAATGCAGAACGGATCCCGCTGATAACACTTCTGATTGCCCGCCCTATCCGGGCGATTCCCCGTGCGACAGCTGCTAAAGGACGGGTCAGTACCCTGCTGATAGCGCGCAACTGTTCCCCGCGGCTTTGCTGCAACGGATGCGATGTATTATATACCGCCGGTGCCATGCTTCGCTGAGTGGACGGTATCTGCAGTTCCCGCATTTCAAATTCCTCAGCTCCGGCCATCAGACCGGCGCTATCGCTGTATGTCACCGGGTTATTGCGCACCATACAATAAGCATTCATACCATCAGCTGTTCCCAGCGGATCGGGCGAGATCCAGCGGCACAACCACGGCGCATAATAACGGAATCCGTAATCGTAAAGCCCGGTGAGATTATCCCGTTCTTTATTGCTGTAACGGTGATATTTATAGTCTGCTTCACTCTCACTCCGCGAACTGAACAGTGAGGTGCCGCCGAACGGATAATATTCCTCCTGCGTAATAATATCGCCCTCTGCACTCAGCTCCAGCGCGACCGAGCCCTGCGCATCAAGGCAGTTATAACGCATCAGAGAAAGGGGCATTTCTTTCTTTTCCGGCTCCCGCTCAGACAGGCATACCACCGCCGAATGGCCGGCCAGCGGAAAACTCAGTGAATAATGGCTGCCCTGTGGTTTACCATCATAGTCATACTCACACAAACGCATGCCGGAAATATACGTCACCGTTTCCCGGCGGCGGGCCTGAGTGATACCGTCAGCAATCCGGCTGCTGAGTTTACTGCAACGCTGACCGCTGCTGTCATACTGATAAAACTCATAGTCCGACGCGCCATTTGCCCGCCGTGCACCATCCGCGCGGACAAGCTGCTGCTGTGAGTCGCGGGTAAAATGCACGCCGTTACTTTCTTTCAGGTTACCGAAACTATCAAAAAAGCGTTCCACTTCATACGGTGAAACCGGCTGCGGTAAACTGCGGTTACTCTCCGGCGAGACAGAAAAAACCTGAGTCCAGTTATTATGTCCGGCACTGTGACGAAGCTGCGTCATATTGCCCGCATTATCATAGTTATACCATCTCTGATAATTCACTAACTGCTGTGATCCGCTGATAAGCGGCGTTATTGTACTTTTTCCGCCATTCAGCGCTTCACGGCCTTCAGCGCGGCGTAAGCGGTAGCAGGAATCGTAGTGATACTGATTATGTGCCGTGATCCGCAGATTATCAAAATACTGATCCTCCCGGCTCAGATCATAACGCTCAGTAACATTTCCTGCAGGATCATACTGATACGAAATATCCTGAATCGGGTAACGTTTTTTATTTCCCCCCGGACGCCAGGTTGAAATACGCAACAGCCGTTTTGTGAAATGTTCCTGTGCATAATAACGGGTCACACCATTACCCAGCATTTCCTGCTGACACGCACCATTCGCATGATAATCTGCCGATATCAGTAATGCATGCAGGTTTCCGCCCTCATCAGTCAGATGACTGCTGATAAGCTGTCCGCGCCGGTTGTACCCATTGCGGCGTGTATAAACAGCGCGTTCCTGTCCGGATTCATGACAGGACAACGATAATTGCCGGACTTTACCTGATGCCGATAAATCATTACGGTGAATCCACATCCGCATTTCTGCTTCAGGCGGATGATTCAAATCAGCACTCCGGTCACGTACTGCCCAGAAACGGCGGCTGAATGTTTTATTTTTGCCGGAGATATCAAATTCCGTAAATGTTTCAGTTCCGGCGTTATTCTGTATCTCTGTACACTGCCCCCGGCAATTATATTCTTCGGCATTATCAACACCATCACTGTAACGCCGGGTCTGTAATAAGATCTCTTCTGTTCCGTTAAGACTGTGCTGTGACAGCAAACGTCCAATACGATCGTAGGTAAAACGCTGGCTGACTGCCTCCTCTCCGGGATTTCCTGTTGTCCATTCAGGCTGGCCATCCGCATGCAACAGACTTAATGATTCACCGCTGTCGATACTGACCTGATGAACAGGGCGCTGCAGTAAATCTGTGGCAGAAACGAGATTCTGATATCCGGGTTCATTTCCCAGTGCAGAGACACTGAAACGCGGATCAGCACACATCTGCATTTCACCTCTTTCTCCGTACTGATAGCGGGTTATCAGTGCTTCGGGTATATCTGTACTGCTTTTGCGGTTAAAATCCACAGCCCTTGCAGTCAGTCCTCTGGGGTCAAATACCGTCATCCGGGGGGTGTCTGCGCACAGTTCACCAATTTCAGATAAGTTCATGATATTTTTTCCTTATACTTTCGGCGGAGTCAGATGCATTTCAAAACATGCCTGCTGTAACTCAATAAATTCCGGCTGATAAAATAATCCCTGCTGATCCTGTGCAATCCACTGCATTCTAAAACTATAATTAAAGACTCCCGATTTTAAATTCTGGCTCTGCGTTATTGGTGAAAAACGGCATATTGCCGTACCATCCGGATGGTTAAAATTAAAATGTGTTTTGATATTGCCCGAATTGTTCTGCACAGACACCGCAATAACCTGATTCTGAAACCAGTGATAAAAATGTGTTTCTTCCGGGACAGCTGAAGTATCAGTAACTACCTGATTAAAAATCTTCCGGGTCATAAGATAGTCATTATTGTAAGTATCATTAATCTGCCGGAAAACAGCCGGGCCACCCGGATATTCCGGAGGAAACTGAATAGTCTGAATAACCTGATGTCCGTGACTATCATAAAGAAACGTTTTTATGGTCCTCCCGCCTTCCGGATTAATTATCGTCATTCTGGTAATATTTGGTTTTCCGTCATATTCATACTCTTCTTTATACCCATCCGGGCGGAGACGGGAAATCAGCTGACCATCCTTATTCCACGTATATTTTTCTGTTTCCGGCCATCCCATATTAACCGGACAATGTGTCAATGAACTCAAACAGGGTGATTTGTCATTGTAGCAATAGCGAATAATATCACTGACACCCGAACTGAAACGCCGGATACTGCGAATAACTAATCCATTTTCATTATATTGATAGCTCTGACCGGACAGTATCCTGCCCATATTATTTGTCAGTGACAAATCACCACTATATCTGCAATCTGTCAGTTTACCTAAGTTATTAAACTGACGTAATTCTTTATAATTACGCTCACTCCTTTGCTCACTATGGCGGCTGCCATCAGGAGGTGAAAATAGATTAAGTTCTGTCATTTCAACACGATCATTAACATCATAGTTAAAAATCAATGTACCTAATCTCTCCCAGTCCTCACCCTTCCTTACACCTAAAGGATCAAGTAGTATATTGCCTGATGAAATTTTCGTTGTATTTACATTCCCCCGGTCATTATAATCATAACTGTAACGTAATTTTGTATATAGCAGGGATTTATTTTCTACACTATCAGCCACATATGTATTAACATAAATATCACTCAGACGGTTATTTTTATCATATTCCGATTGACAAAAACACCTTACCACCCCATTAATCACAAACCATACATACTCTATATTACCATTTTCTTTATTGTATTGATAAATTTCACGATATTCATTACTCCCGGTTGAAATAACTTTCCCTTCCGACCAGTCAATCCGGTTAAATACATTACTGGTAGCCAGCATCTTATGCCTCTCTTAAATTATATCTGTTCGTCAGGATGGTAATGATTAATTTAGCTATCATTATTATTCCCTCCGTACCATACCTGAAGCATTGCATAAGGCCTGAGAATATCCGGCCCCGGTGTCAGAGTAATACCAGCATCCGGCAACCAGGTTTCCCGTCCGCCGTTAAAATAATATCGCTGAATATTATCGGCATATATTTTTTCTGAATACGGCTTGTCTATTTCCGTCATTTGCCCGTAAATACCCCGTTCCATAAATAATTCATCATAGTTACCGGGCCCGGCAGATATATTACTTTGACGCTGAAACAGCCGCAGAAGATCAAAACCGGAAGACAGAGTATCGTTCTCATCATAGTCCAGATTAAACCAGGGGAAATAACGCTGATAACGCAGATATCCTTCCGCATCCTGCACAAATACCGGCTTATCCTGTGCGTCATATCCGATCACTTCGCACGGAATAAGATCTGACAAATGGGTATCAATAACGGGTTCATAACTGTCAGAAAACCAGGCTCTGAAACGACGGATGGCATTACCTGATAATGTGGTTTCCGGCGCTTGCATGATCCGCCAGCGGGTATCTGCCATCACTTCTTTCAGCTGATTATCATCCTGCAATAACACACCGCCGGCACAGGGATAAGCCGCACCGGGCTCATCGAGACTAAACTGCTGCCGCGGATGCCCTGTACCATCAAAATAGGTAATATCAATGCGGTACGGTGCCATGTCCGGTGTTCCGGGGTAATCTGACGCACTGATAGTTATCTTCCATGCCGGCGCGCCCATCAGTTCATTTTCGTGATATAACGTGACCGATGCCAGTCCGCCGAGTAATGCTTCTGCGTTATAAATCACCTGCGGTAATGAGAGTGGCTCCGGTAGCGTTAATTCAGATACCGGTTTAAATCCTGTGTCTTTACCCCCTTCGGTACCGTACTGACTGGCGGCGATAATATTACCAAATGCATTTAAACGGACTTCACTGGTGTTATTGTTGATATCGCAGATCCGTACCGGCTGCCAGAATCGCTCATCAATTTCTGTCACCTGTGTTTTCTGACCAAATTCATCCGTGAAACTATCCGCCATTCTGTAATAGGTGTTGTAATGAAAAATCTGAACGCCACCGCGTGGGTTTTTGCTTTCCGCCGGTAAATAAAACCCGTCCGCATCCAGATACGTCAGTGTGTTTCCTGATGAAACCCAGACAGATTGCTTCAGTTCTTCCGGTGTCCGCTTCTGATAGCCTGCCGCACTCAGTTGCTGTGTCAGTTCATCATCACTGAGATGTGCGTGGTATGGCTGCAGTGTGATGTCATTAAATACCGCCTGTTCCTGCCCGGTAACACGGGGCGGATAATTAATCTCTGCGCCGTCCTGCTGATAACACTCTTTCTGCCACGCCAGCAATGTCCGGGGTTTTCCCGCCAGCGGATTGTCTTTCGCCTGTAATATTTCCCGGCTGAATATGGTATTGCCGTTCATTTCATTGCCGGTCAGAGAAACGCTTTCCTGCCAGCTGCATTCCGGCAGAACCGGCAACCAGCGGTCAGGCGTGATCATACTCAGTGAGAGGCGGCGGGTTTCAGTGAACCAGCACAGGGTCTGAGCATCATCGAATGAATTCTGCCACTGAAGCGGTGTGACCGCCGGATACGGATTTTCCTCAACGCCGCTCTGACGCGGCAGGAAAACAGTTATCTCATGTAACGCTTCACCGTACTCAGAGTAATCCATCACAATTTGCTGCTGACAGGCGATGTCTTTTTCTGACTGCTGATAATTAATACTCAGGGTTTCCAGTAACAGCGGCGCTGCGCAGATAATATCCCCGTTTTGCTGAAGCAGACGGATCTGATAACGGTGTTCCTGTACAGAAAACGGAACAGCAGTATCTTCCGAATCAAATAATTCTTCCCTTAATAGTGCGCCTTTCAGGGCATAATGCAGAGACGGGACGCTGTTATCCGCAATGATCCGGTCTTTACGCTCCTGCCAGCGTGTCAGTAAAGAATCTGATGTTACCGGTGATGAAAAATATCCTTCCCGTTTTACAGCATCACCTGCCGCGCCAGTGTGATACCAGCGGCGCCGCAGACGCGGTCTTTGCAACGGCGTATCGTTGCGTTTGTTACTCTCACCGCAGTCGTCCGTTTCATCGACCCGGTAATAACCACAATAACGGCGTTTATCCGTATCATAGCGTCCGCCCCGGTAATTATAGGTTGTATGCTGTTCCTGACGGGTGATCAGATCCCGGCGGTGTATACCGGAAAGCAGGGATAACCGCAGCGGGAGCCGGCTCCGGCGTGATGGTTCTGCCAGTTTCTCATCCAGCCAGTAATCTGCCGAACTCCGGTAACTGAGCTGAGTATAAAATCCACAGTGATTAGTGATGGTTTTCAGCAGCCACGGCTGCTCAGATGTCAGATTCAGCCGCCAGTGACGTGCTTTCATGTGCCGCTCACTGACCACCAGGCTGACACCCTGTCCGCTCAGTGCGGCAAATTGCAGTGTATTGAGATCATCCCAGGCGAAACCGTCCGGCCAGCTGATCAGCAGAGGCTCCGCAAATCCGTTGCCGGACAGATTACGGTAATAATTCAGCCCCGCCGGCGCAGCATAGAGAAGATCATCTGTACCGCTGCCGTCAATATCCGTCATATAAAGGTGCTGCGGGCGGAATTGCGTTTCCTTATCAATCTCCCCCGGCAGATGCAGTTCGACCGCTTTGCCGAACTGCCCGTAACCATTACCGGGCCAGCAGGTAACACGGTTATAGCGGATGCGGGTTAAATGCGCTCCGCCGCTGCCGAGCGGATTTGCCAGTGCAACCCATTCACGGGCATCAGAAGCCGGTAACGGCAGACATTCGTCATTACAGGTGATCACTGCCGGTTCAAAACCTTCGCGGTTGTTGGCATAAAAACGCACGGTATGCGGGCCGATAGAGGCAATTCCCATCAATCCGTTACCGGCTAAATCAGCAAACTGGCTCTGAGGCTGAAAAAATTCCGGCGGAAAAGCAGAAAACGGGGTAAAACCGGTGTTCTTCTGCAGAGGATTGAGGGTAAAAAAGCCGTTCAGATCCGGGCGTAATACCACCCATTCAGGGAATCCGTCACCGTTAATATCCGCCAGCAGGTTTTCATCTCCCTGCTCAGAGGGGAGCAGCGGCAGCGGCTGCCTGTCCGCATATTCTGTTCCGTCCGGTGTAACCTCACTGCGTACCGGTGCCTGATACCCCCACACACCTTCATTCCGGGATAACCACCCCGCATAGCCTTCACCGTATAAATCGACCAGCTGCCCGGTTGCGCGATCCACTTCCGGCCAGTTCATCAGCGGAACATAATCCGCCTGACCGGTGGTCAGTTTTGCATCGGTATAGGTAAAAACAACCGGTGGTTTTTCTGCAACACGGAGCGTACCATCAACCGTTTCATACGCCAGCCGGGTAATGCGGCTCAGGCAGGTCATCACCGGGCTTTCGGTATACTCAAACAGGTAGCGGTTAACCATCACCGGGTCACGTTTCAGATCATCCGCTTTGCGGGAAAACATCAGGATCTGACGGCATAACCGGCGGCAGCGTGTTTCAAAGCCGGCAGAATAGAGTGAAAACGGATCACGGCGCAGCAACCAGCCGGATTCGGCAGCGGCTGTCCACGGCGGAACTTCCGCTTTCTGTAATGTTCTTTCGCCGTAATCAAAAACAATGTGTAATAAAAAAGCGTCCGGCGCGGGCATATCCCCCGCCAGGCAATACAGGCTTCCGTGAGCTTTTACATTCGCGTAATCTGTCCGCTGCGGATACAGCCGGTTATTTCCGCCCTGCCGTTCTCCGTCACTTACCCCGGTATCATCCTCCCGGCGGTAGTGAAAGCAGATATGTTCGCCGTTAACGGCCAGAAACTCTTCCTGATACCATTCACTGATCCGCAGCGCATCAGTTTCATCCGCTACCCGTGCACCGGCGGAATGACCGAAGCAGGTAACTGCACCATCGTTGTGACAGATCAGCCAGAACTGTTGTGCCTTATCGGTTTCGCCTGTCCAGCACTCGATCCGCTCATAACGGTTTTCAGTCTGAGCGCGGTAACGCCGGACAGTATAAGGTTGTTCAAGGGTTATTCCCTGACAAACCTGAATGTTACTCCTGACTTCAGGCAGCCCGTTATCATCACGGTATTCCGTTAATTCCCCGCCATCCGGGGCAAGAAAAATATCATCATCCTGATAACGCGGTACGCCGTGTAATGTGCTGCGGGAGATACAGGCGGTCTGCAATGACCAGCCGATACCGGTTTCACCGTTGCCCGATGCAGAGCTGTAATAAAGAGAGCATGATGGTGCAATTCCTCTTCCTGCACATACCGCAAAGGGAATATTTGCTGTAGCCATACCGTCAGCACCGGCGCCGGCCACGGTTTCTTCCATCCCTCCCGGAGTGACATTTCCGGAAGGTAAAGACGGCGGCGTTATCGTAACAGCGTCGCCGGACCAGATAGTATTTTCCATAACCTTACCTTTGTCTGTAACAGATAAAATGACAAAAACCCGGTACCGCATACACGGCACCGGGTCGGGTTATGACTGCTCCGGAGAATAGGCAGCCAGTATTGTTTCTTTATAGGTATTCAGCGGCAGCGGGATCGCAATCGCGCAATAAAGCGCACCTTCATCCTCGTCGAAATATTTTGTACTGATAACCGCAAAACCGTTATCTGTCGCCTGTTTGCAGGATAAAATACCGGTTTCAGGATCAAGCGTTGCACCACCGGATTCCAGCAGTGTCCATTCCACTTCATCCGCCGGTATTGCCGTTTCCGCATTTTCAGGGTCAGGGAAATAGGTGAGCTGTACACTGTTTTCCGGCATATTGTCATATGATGCCCGGATATATCCGGTTAACAGCACATTCCGGACTAAAATCATTGCTTCAGTCGTTGTACCCGTTCCATCCGTCACTGAAATACGTTCAAGATTCAGTTTTAATTTCTTGTTCTTTTTACCGGCTGTATAGGTATATTCGTTATTGCTGACTTTTGTCAGTGCTGAACCCTGCGGGTTATCGGCCAGTGTCCAGGTCAGTTCCCCGGGGTTCAGTGATTCCGCCGTTAACGCGGAGGATTTGCCCGGCAAAATAACCTGATACGCCGGTGAAATATTTACACTATGAGCAAGAACAGAGACCAGGGCATACACTTTGGTGTCCCCTTTTTCAGCACAAACCACCACATGGCGCACACCTTCTGTGATTGCCTTAGCTTGTGGTGCGGTATATTTCCCTGTCTTGGCATCAATATGCCCTAAATCAGCGTTGGTATTGCCTTTTTCAGAATCAGAGAGGCTCCATTTCACACCGCTGACTTCAGGGGGGGTTGTAAACTGATATTCCGAACCGGCAACAATGGTAATTTCAGTGGGTGTAACAGCAAATGATTCAGAGCCGGGAGCCAACTGCCCCTGAAGCAACAGATCGCCGGGAACAAAAGCAGTTTCAGAGCGGAAGTAATTACTATCGGGAAACAATAAATTTCGCAATACAAAGGTATTAATGTCATTCAGCTTAAACTCTGAAATTATTTTTACTACCCTTTCATTAACGCCTTCATTAATAGTATCACTGTATTTTGCTGTTCCATCAAATCTGGTAATCAGTTCAGAATTGAACCCACTACACTCTGATTCAACCTTAATATTACCTTTATCACACTGAAAAACAATTAAATCATTTTCAATTTTTGTTTCATATGACGTTTCCACATTCAATTTTAATTTACAAACTCCCGCTGAAACTTCTTTGTCAGGATCTAATTCATTATCACTTGGAATATACTGAAATTCATAAATCATACCCTCTGTATTAAAACCATATTTCATCTTAATATTATATTTTTCCTCATCAGAATAAATACATAACGGTACTAAAGCCTTATCTTTTTCTCCGAAATTCAGAGTAAAACTGCATGACATAACAATATGAGCACCTAAAGGATAAGAATCTTCCGAGCAAAAATTAATCACCTTATAATAATATGACTCCAAATATCCACTATTCGCTACTAATTGCCATGATTTATTGCTTCCACTAATTTCCTGATATGGCTTAAATTCTAAATAATTACCCAACGAGTTTTCTGTTTTTCTTCTGATTATTCTGTCAAATAAAAAACGATTAGAAACGATCAATGCTGAACTATAACCATCCGCTAATAACCAGTCAGTTTCCTTTTCCACCGGTTTCGAGTCACTGTCTTTCATCTGCACAAATAACACCACCGCACCATCACCTTCATCCTGTGACCCGCGGGATTCTGTATTCGGCGCCCCCATGGTGCGGATATCAAATTTTTCAGGCTGAAATTGTTGATTTTCATAATTACTGATGGTGCCCAGCTTATAGATCCGCTGGTCGTCCGGGGTTGCAACAAATCTCCGCTTGAAAAAATTGCTGATCATTTCCTGCCCCATACCATTTACCACCAGGTTATTGGTAAAGTGGTCCCCCTCTTTAATATCAAACTGTACTTCACCAATCTTACTTACTGAGCCGGGCGCTCTTGACAACGGTACCTTCATACCGATAAACGGGGAATTCAGCGGGGTGATCTTTTCAATCTTCTTAACACGGTAAGATCCGTCATCCGCTTCCTGTGTATAAATAATCATCCCTTTGACAAAATCCCAACCGACCCGTGCCATTGAATCCCCGGTGTCTGCAGCGTCGAATGACAGATACGGGGCACTCAGTGTCAGGTTATGTGTCTGTAACCGGGTGGCGTCTGATGAATCGATATCTTCATTCAGCGGCGCTAATACATTGCCGGTAACAAACCGCTTAATATGCTGCTGTTTAAGCAGCATGTTGGCCTGACCGCGCTGGTATACCACAACCGCATCCCAGCCATTCGTGATCGTTTTACCGGCCATTTTGGCCAGTAAATCTTTCACCGGATAACGGCCCTCTGTTGCCGCAAAAATCCAGTTCACCTCACCGGCAGAGACGTTTAGTATCACCTGTGGCCGTAAATCAGGCTGAATCATCAGTGTAATCTGTAACGGACACTGGTCCGTCACCGCCTGAACGGCAACGGCCAGTTTCGCCAGTCCCTCTGCCGCCGTCATGCTCTCAGAACGGTTCTCCTGACCGGAAACCGCCGGTAACCGCCACCGCTCATTTGCCATCTCCGCCGGGCGATCCGTTAACACCAGTTCAGCCCCCAGCTCCAGTGCCCGGAACTGCATTTTTTGCAAGGCCACTTCAGTTTCTGACAGCGATACTTTATCTGTTTTCAGCTCCGCAGTTAATTTACGTTTCTCTTCCGGTTGCCCCTGAACCCTGTTCAGCGAAATGCCTTGTTGTTTAAACTGAGACTGAATATCTGACAGTAATAATGTCAGATTTTTATTATTATCATCGTTTATTTCCGCTGATTTTTCGTTTTTTTGAATAACATTGATCTGAATATCTTCACCTGAAGAAAAATTAATATAAATACATGTGTGGTTTTTATCTGCTGTATCTATTAATTTACCAAAGATACTTTTTGATTTTTCTGACATAGCGCTCTCCATATATCATTAATACGTAGATTATTAGTCACACGACTTAAATTGATTAATGTAAAACAGTTACACTGAGGTAAATTTCATAACAGCACGGATATTTTTTAAATTTTCCAAAACAATCTCCAGTGTAAAACGGTGACCGACTGCCACATCGGTTTCAACGCTCCACTCAAGGTCAGGTTTATTTTTATCAACAGTGATTAATTTATCTGAGGTTATATTCAGACTATCACCTTCATCATCTGTTTTATGAACAACTAATGCCAATACCATTCCATTCAAAAATGCTGATATTTCTTGTGACAATTTCAGTTTAAGTGATATCTCTTTCTTATATTCAAGGTTGTTATTATTTATACCCGGGGTAATAACCGAATCATTCAACATAAAAATACATTGACTTTTTTCCAGATACTTTTCATCGCTAAAAATATGGCACGGAATTTTATAACTAAACTTATCCTGACTGTTTAATACTAAATCGAATTGAGTGCTTTCTTCTTCGGAATAACTGAATTCCCAATCAGTTTCCGGTGAATCTAATATTATAGGTATCTCCGGATCAAAAGAAACAGTATCCCGGTGATTGTCTCCTTCCGTCAGTTCCCAGGAAACGGTTTGTCCGCTGATTAAATTATCCGGCAGAAGTTTCAGATCCAGTGAATAGAGTTCCAAAGCCAGAAAAGCAAAACCAATATTAAAATCAATATCGTATTTTCTGCCCATGTCACCATCAGTGACACAGACAGAGCCTTCATCCTGTAAATCCGCAGACAATACCACACCATCCAGATGAACCGGTGCTCCGCCCCACTGACTCTGAATCTGCAATGAGAATTTTCCGCGTGCAGAAGCTGGGTCAGCAGATATCTGCCAGGAGGTTCCGTTTTCTGCCAGACTGACTTCCTGACCAAACGGCGGATTACTGATAACCGAAACCTCATTGCTGGTTTCTGCAACTAATGAAACAGGAATATCCTTCAGTAAAGGATGAGGTTTCACTGTCAGTGTACAGCCCCGCCCCGGCGCAAGAAATAAATTTCCCGGGGTTGTTAGCGGCGTATTATTCAGCGTAATGAGCTCAATTCCTGAGGCGATTTCCTGCGGCAGTGCACGGCCGGAAAGCGTCAGCGGAATTGTCAGTGGCGGAATGTTCAGATCCAGATTAAAGAATCCTCCCTGCGGGCCGGCACTTCTTAATACCCATTCTGCTGCATTGTTGTTCAGTACCTGTAATTGCCCGAAAGCCGGTTCTGCTGTCAGCAATTTACTTTCTTCACTGTTCAGTTCAGCCTGCAAACGGGACAATAATTTATTGACCCTGCAATTGAGTGTTACCGGTGTTGCCGGAATGATAATTAACGGTGTTTTTTTATTCGCTTCCTCACCATTCACTTTCAACGACTGAATTTCTTTATCACAATCAGGCTGCAATGTAATAACACCGATTTCCTGTGAAATATCAAACTGATCACTGGTTAATAATAGTGTCAGTTCTCTGCTGTCTCTGCCTGTGATATTAACATCCCAGGACAATCCTTCCGGTGAAATATCACGACCTTCCGCCGGTATGATACTGGTACCGGTATTTCCCTCTTTATTTTCGAGCTTAACCCGGCCGAAAATATTTTCGTTATTTTCACAGTTGAGATGAATAACCGTCGTTGTCCCGGTCATCAGATAAGCCGCATCATCCTGATAGTCGATTCCGGTACTGTTAATATCAATACGGGTATCATCCAGCCATGGAGAACGGTCATAAACATTAATATCAAACTGATGGCGGCTTTTGCGCCCTGCTTTATCGGTTATTACGGCAACAAGTTTATAATTCCCGCCCTGCTCCGGTAAAAATGTAAGAGCCGCCATACCATCATTATCTGTTTTGGTCGTACTGATACTCTTTCCGCCGTCAATTTTCCAGAGAACATCAACATCGGGTACGCCCGGCTTATCCGGATATTCTTCATCATAATCACAAACAACACGAATACTGACTTCAGCCGGTATATTTTGAGCAATAACGGCAATCCCGGTGATTTTCGGTTCCGTAAATTTATAAAGGTAATCGCCTATTTCCGCATCGAAAACAAAAGGTACTGCACTGTATTCTGACGCCAGCATTATGTTGAATGTCTCCGGAATTCCGCTGACTTTTTGAGCCAAACAGGATATTTTCCAATCACTTCCCTCTTTTTTTAAGGATTGCACGGTGTTCAGTTCAGGATCAAAACTGATTGGATAGTTAGATGGCGGAGTCTCACTCCCCCACTTCAGTACACAGTCAAGATCACGCCATGCACTGTCATCAGACGGCCTGATATTGAGAATGTGTTTACGCCCATAGTTAAGCCGTAACTGTGGCTTATCTGCCGGGATATTTTCATGATCGAATACAATGGATTCCGGACTAAATCCGCCAATATGTAACTGCATATCAACGGCAGTCAGATTCAATGCTTTATTCCCGCCTGATTTACCAGCATAAAACTCAAATTTTATTTCGGTATCTTCCTCTGATACATTAAGTGATAATTCTTTCTGACACCACTCTTTTTCATTCTGTAAGAAAACCTCTTCTTTATTTCTCTCATCCCCCCCTCTTATATATTTCAGTATTATTGATGCAGCTGCCTTGAATTCAATAAAGTAATCAAAAGACAATGAATAAGAAGGAGGCAATACCGGATTACCAGAATTTCTTTTCGGTAAAATAACTGATTGTGAAATACTTCCCTTGCCAAGAATACGAAGATAAGTTTTGTCTCCGTCCTCTTTCCTTGCATATTTCCCCGGCTCACCTTTATCCCAGACTTCATTATCCCATTCATCAAAACAAGGGTCGGATATAAAGTTACGTCCCTTAACTTCATTCTGGTTATATTTTTTAATCATTGTCGCTGCACTCTTTTATTATTGATTCCGTATTTTCCAGTAATTCATTGACCGCCGCTTCAAAGAAATCATTACCACTTTTCGCCGTATAATTAAGTTTAATGATAATGTCATTAAGATTATCAATGAGCTCTGTGCTATTCTGCGGACGGGGAACGGACAGCAGCCAGTGTGAAATAGCTCCGCTGTGTTCAAAACTATGGTATTGTCCGCCGGTAAAGGCATCTTCCGGAAACTCTCCGCTGTCATCGCAGCCACGGGAGAGTATGATTTTCTGGTTCACCCGCAAATTACGGATAATTGATTCACTGTTTTTTTGTTCTGCTGATGTATACAGGGATTTAACCGCATCAATATCCGGTGAAACTAATAACGTATTCGATGTCTGCTCCAGAAGAACCCGCATATTCTGATATGGCGGTAATAATGTCGGAAATGTCACGGATAAAGAGTGAATTTTTCGGGCATAATGTCCGGGAAAATCTGTATCAAAAAATTGATGGGATAACCCGAAGGACAGTTTTTTCGCTCCTTTTAATGCTTCTTTTACTTCATCCCATGTTGTCAGCGCTGTTTCATCTGTTTTAACCAGATGATTACTGACAAGTGATTTCAGTGAAATCGTTTTTGTGATATTCAGGCGGCGTGTATTTTGCTGTGTATACGCCATTTCCATTTCCAGCAACGCTTTCTGTAATTTAACGCCGACCAGAATACCTAAATTATCGCCACTCCACAGATCGGCCGGAATAAATGTCTGCCGTTTATAATCATCCGTTTCATAACGCCAGGATGCTTCTGTTAATGCACAAAATGTTCTGACCAGTGAACACAACTGGTCATGCAATAAGCCAATAATATTGGCCATTTTTTCGTACAAACTTTCATTAACCTGACGGGTCTGACTGAAATAGTCATACAGGTTTTTAGCCTGCGCCTGAAGAAGCTTTGTATATTTAACACTGTTTTCTGCTGCGGTAATAGCCACGTTCTGAGCATCAATTTGTTTATCCAGTACCTTTATTTCACTTTCTGCCTGAGACGCCAAAAATGCCCACTCTTCCTGGCGGCGACGGTATTGTTCATCTATCTGAACATACTCCGCAGTACCGCGCATAAGTTCCGCACCTAATGCAGCAGTCCCCCCCACAGCAGAGAGCAGTGCTGTTTTACCATGGTCGCCGGTATCCTGCGCCAGACCAAATACACGCGGAATCGCAGCCGCAATACCTGCCGCAACAGCAGCACCTGAAATAACCCCATGAAACACGGATGAACTCACTAATAAATTTCTGGCCTGACATTCTTTTGTACTCGTACTCAGGCTTCCGTAATATGTCTTTTTGCTCTCAGCCATCGTCCTGGCTTCATTCAGAGAGTCCAGAGCAGATTTTTGCTGGTCACGCAGCGATGACTGAATCGCAGCACTGGCATCCGCAAGCGCAACCGCATCCTTTAATTGCATATTTTCAGTGTGATAGCGTTCTTTTTGCTCATAATAACTGAGCCGTTTATCCCCTAAAGTAATCAGTGCCGCTGCCTGTTCTTTTGCTTTTTCCAGCATGGTCCGGAAACAATATGACGGAATACTTAATGACCCGGACTGTAAATATGCCAGTTCAGAGGTTCCTCCCAGCCGCGAACGCAGCAGATCGAACGGATCAAACGCAGCTGCATATAACGGGAGGTTCATCATATTCCCTTCAATATCCAGATAATGACGTAAATTAAATAAGCGTTGCTCCAGAACTGACTGCCTGCTCAGTAAACTTGTCTGAACGGGCAAACGGAATCGTTCATTGCCCAGACTGCCGTACCAGAAAAATCCTCTGAGCTTTTTGGGCATATTTTCCGGATATATTCCTGAAAATAATTCAGGCCTGGTACTTTCCTGTACAGAATAGGTTTTATTATCAAGCAGTTCATTAACAGTACATGGCTGCCATTTCGGTAAGCTGTGCTCCTTTGGTATATAACCCAGCATTCCCTGAGCCTGATGATAAAATCCCCAGGCACGGGTAATACTGTCACGGCTGAGCTGACGGTAATTTAAATCCGCTTCGGAAATCAGGGTATCGATATACATTAAATAGACCGACTTACGATAATGAGAAGGCACATCTTCAGATATCGCATAAGGGTCAGGTAATGCATAGTCATTACTTTTATATTGTAAATCTTCCTGCGTTAATACACGGCAGTTCCAATATGGCGGAGGTAATAATTCGTTACCATCTTTTATGGATAAACGGTGTCCGTCATAAGGTGAAAATATATAATGCAGCGACTGACGAGCCTGATAATAAAGACGATTTTGTGAAAAACGACTTGCCACCAGATAGGGTAAATAGAAAAATAACTCCCACAGATACCGGCTGTTAGCCCCATGTAAGTCGAGTATTTCTTTTTTATCTTCTTTATCTTCTTTATCTTCTTCATATTTCGGTTCTTCCGTGATTTGCGCTTCCCAGTCAAAAATATGTCTGACTGCGATTTGAGCGCGATAGATAAGATCACGAACCTGAACAGAATTAAGACGAATATTTTTTAGCTTAACATCATCTGACTGATTAAGCGTTAAAAATTGCTGATGTTCCGGAAAGGTCTCAATATATGGAATCGAATTTGATAATTTGCTGATTTTAACGCTGAACTCACCGCTTACATCTTTCTTCGTTAATCCAAATTTAAAACGAACATTAATATCCTCATTGTTTTTATCATTTTCGTCATTACTCCAGGTGAAGGTACACCAAGGTGTGTGACTATCCTTCTGATAAATCAACTCACCTTTCCAGTCTTCTTTTTTCAGTCCGGCTAGTTCGTCAGCAAAAATAGATAACTCAGCAGGAACAACAACCGGTTGCATCACCGTACTGATGCGGTTTTTAACATGCGCCAGTGAACTTTCCGCCCCCCCGGATGCTATCTGATAGGAAAAACCGGCACCACTGCGTATTTTTTTATAATCTTTTACGGCTATCAGGTCACATTGTTCCTGAGAAAGTGAGAATATTTTTTCTGCTGAAAACCAGCCATTGTGTTCCTTAAAGTCTCCCTTATTGAACTCAATCAATTTTTCACCGGACAGTAATAATGCTAAATATTCTGCTCCTTTAGTTGCCTCTGCTCTGACAGTAATATTGTCCCGATTTCCGCTGACAATAATGCGGCCATTACTCCACTGACTGACCGTTGCCTGAAAGTTAAGTGAAATAAGATCAGGTATTTTAGCTGAACGATGGCAAGTCCCCCTGACCCGTAACTGATGATAGTTACCTTTGAGACTATAGAATGCCTCCAGCGATAAATTCGGATCACTGTCTATTCTCCGGATACTGCTTATATCCTTTTCAATACCAAAGATACGGTGCTGACAGATATTTTTTCCGGTAAAAAATCGTGATGCTAATTTCGCCTGCCATCCATTGCCGAGAATACCCTTGCTGTCGATAGCTAACTGTTGTCTCAGTACATTTAAAACATTGGAAAAAATAATATTTTTCTGATTATCCAGCCATGCAATAACCAGATAATCATCCCGCTGTTCATCCTGAGTGAATACAACGGATATTAACCGGAACGGATCCGCATTATCTTCCGGTTTTTTCACAGGCTTACTATCATAGATTTTTTCATATAACTGCTCAGGAATATCCCACTTCCCGTCCAGCCCCATACGGCTTAACTTAAGTGTGACCTTATATTGTTTCTTATTTTTAACCCTGCTTCCTTTCTCTGGTTTTGCTTCATCCGCAATTATTTCTTCCTTACAGGCCAGATACACAATGAAAAGGCAACCACTCACTTTGACAATCCGCATTTGTAAAATATCTTTTGCATCTTCAGTGATGACCAGAGGTTGCCACTCCTGCCACGCCCGGGGAGAAATATATTCGGTGGATTTATCTGCTCTTATATTTGCTTCACGCCAGTAAAATCCGGCTGGTGATGAATTATTTTTACCGATGAAAAAATAGTCAGAATTCAGAAAACCATGCCCTTTGAATGTATCCTGATCATTTCGCTCTCCCGGATAATCAACATATCCGGAAATGACACTGATCGCATTAACTGCTTCATAACCCCGCAGATATTTAAGGAAAGCCGTTTGTATAGCGGCATCATTAAGACTGTCACTGCCAAGGTCTGATGCAAAGTCAGTGTACAGATTTGTTTTTTCAGTAACATGATCCGGTAAGTTATAATCTTCCGGATAATCCTCCATTTTCTGATACGCTTTCCACAGTGAAATATGCCCGAGATAACCTGACCACCACTGCTGAAGTTCCTCACTAAACTCACCTGAGTAACCCGGTTCTTTTTGATTAAGAATGTTACTAATATATTGCTGAATACTGGCCAGTGCATCCGAAACATAGCTGGTTTCAAAATCAGCACTTGTTTTTACATCCGTTAAAAAGTAATCATACAGATCATCCGCATCGGTAATTCCCAGCATTGCTGTATTTTCATCTTTACCCACTACATAATTAGTAAAGTAATCAACATATGCATCCCGTTTCTTCTCTGCGAGATGATTCAAAATCTGTTTTACATTACGAGGCATTTTATTCTCCCGTTATTCCTGTTCGTTATACACACCAGAAAAACTCATCCGAACCGGCTATTTTTAAATAAAAGAGATATTAACTCTCATCGAGTATTCAGGATTATTTTCATAGAACACATTCACCGCAATATCTGCAGGATTATCACTGACCAGTGTCGCGTGACAGCCCCCATCAATATCCGTAATGTTCTCCTTATGGATAAAACGGCCTCCGGTTGTTTCCCAGCGAATATTTTTATCCATACCCGGGTTATCGTATTGGTCTCTGAAAAGTACTGTTATTTCAACAGCTGATATCCCGTCTGCCGGAATATCTACCGGTTTTTCCGGTACGGTCTGAATATCGGTAGCACCCAACGAACTGCTGTCGCAATCAATCCGGATAAGAGGCAGCGAAATATTCTTCACACCATAATATGCTTTAATTAATGCAACTCCCTGCTTTTTCCCCGCTTTTAATGTCACCGATGCCCGGCCTGATGTATCGGTTTTACTTTCAGTATCAGTTAATTCACCCAGTCCGGATATATTTTTCCATACAACGGGTACTCCCTCCAACGGTGTACTTTCCAGTGTCTGTAAGGTAACTGTCAGCAATGTCTTATCTTCCCCATTCTCTTCCTCTTCTTCCTGCTGATTTTCACTGTAAACCAGCAGTGTTGTCTTCCCGGCTGAAACACTTGCGGTCAGGTCTCCCTGACTGGATTCATCGTTGCTGTAAAGTGATACATCCTGCTGTGCCAGACTTTCCATTACCTGGCCGGCAACAGATTGATACAGTGATGATTCACTGCTTTCATCCAGATTAAACAGCGAAATAACACTGCGGGCGCTCAACCCCGTTTTCAGGCAGACGGAATGGATTTGTTTAACGAGAAGAATTTGCGGCAATGTCCGGATGATGGCATTTTCCGGCGCGACATACTGTGCTGCAGTTAATAACTCATTAATACTCCATCCCATAAAAAGAGATAATTTATTCAGTGCCTGATCACGATACAGGCGTATTTCATCACTGCGGCTATCTATCGGGAGTGAATTAATAAGAGAAAGATAGTTTAATAATTTATCAGCCGGTTGTTTAGCATCATCAATAAGCTTCCGATATACTGAAAGCCGGTAAAGCAACTGTAAATCAGGTTTTTCTGTTTTCAGTTTGTACCAGTTGTGATTATTATCATGAGATAATAACTGTGACATCATAGCTGGCTCAAGACGGAAGTGTGCAATAATATCACTATAACGCCGCAGAGATGACAATAACACCATGACGTTATTATCTTTAGCGGACAACATATTATTATCAGGCAGTGCTCTGATATTTTTCAGAAACTCACCTGTATTACTACCACACCAGTACAATGCCGGTGTAATACTGTCAGTTTTATTTCCAAGATATCCTTCCAGTAATCCACTCACACTCTTCCACTGTGCTGCTCTTTTTTCCAAAAGGACGGACAGAATCGTATTAACTATAGTATTTCTTTCTTCCGATGTTAAATTTTTTAATTTTTCTTCCGACTTGGAAGTAATTATTTTTAATGCATTTTTTTTATAACTGTCCCAGTCGAGACCATCATCAGCATCCTTCAGAATTCCCTGGTCATCGACCAGTTCCTGTAATGCCGAAACCCAGTTTATATCCTTCGGTACACCAGCAAGATACAAGACTTCATTACTGAATAGTGCACTGTCTGTATTTTCTTTAATCTGGCGGAACAGTTCCCGCTCAGTTTTATCTTCCTGGTCATCGACAATCGCAGGTGTGATCCAATTAAAGATCTGTGCTACAGACAGTTTATTCTCTTTCCGCCATGTCTGAAGACTGATTAGTGCACTGATTGCACTGGTAATATCCGCCTGTCCGAATGATCCGTACACCTGGTTTTCCGGTATCCCTGTAAATAAACGGCCAAACTGAGCATCAGGATTCATTGATTTCATTAATGCGAGTAATTCCAGGGGTTTTATTTTCAGCAGGTCAGCCAAAACCACAGGACGATAAATTGCAGAAATAACATCCCGGCTGCGGGTTAATACATTCAGTCCCATAACTTCACGGGTCAGGAGTGCCAGATAAGAAAAAGTATCGTAGTTAATACCAAAAACACTACAGATACGGTTAATATCCCGTTCTTCCATTTTTTTGTCATCAAGAATAAAACGGTAATTAAAGCGGTCATCATTATTAAATAACCGGTCAAAATCACTGATATCTTTTCCCCGGCTGTAAACCGAAATACCATCATATAAAACAGAAAACTGACTGGCTGTACATTTTAGTTTTCTGTTCATTTGCGTGAACAAGCCAATAGCTCTCAGGGTATTTGTAGTAATATCCCATTTGTGACCGCTCTGGTTATTTTCAGCTTTTAAAATAGATATCAATAAGGTATCAAGTTTTTCATAAGGAAGATTAAGTGCCCTCGACAGACGCAGAAAACGTTCAATGCGTTCGCATCTTCCTTCATTCAGTTCATTGAAACTGTGTATTTTTTCATTAACACTAATAGCAGGCATTACACCATTATTAATAAATACCGAACCGTAAACAGCCGGAGATACCTCACGCCCCGGCTCCTTATCCGCATATCTGTTACTTATTTCCGGTATAACATTCGGGGATAAATGTGGTGTATATTCACCACAGGAAAACAATGATTCCAGATCTACACGCTCAAGTTTTAATTGCTGACAGAAAACCGTGGTATTCAGTAAATCCGTAAACTGTTCAACACCAAAATTTCTCTTAAAATATTTCTCATTATCTTCTTTCTTGCTATTTTGTATTTGTGGTCCGGCCAGCAAAATATTACGCAGACCAGGCCCTAAACGACTATCCAGCCAGAGAGCAGAATCTGAACGCTTTCCGTGCAAAACCGGCTGTGTGAAATAAGGCGCCTCGGGATCGCAATGCCGTTTAATATCACCTATAGATAGGTCATATTCATCCAGTACGGCATAAATCTGATTCATATAGTTTTCAAACGGAAACTGGTAAGGATAGCGTGCATTCAGCATCAGTTTCTCAGGATCTTCACTATTTTCCTGCTGACTTATTGCAGTACTCATGATTTGATTAATAATCTGAATTTTGGAAATACTTCCGTTTACATTCTCTTCATTCAGTAAAATATTATAAATATCCGGTCTGCGCTGTTTGAGTGTAATCGCTTTATCACTGTCTCCCTTCGGTTCAATCATTCTTTCCACAAATGTAAGCAGGTCATAAAGATAAGCAACAGCGCCGTGGCCTGAATCTATCGCATCCGGTAAAGTATTTCCCGCCCAGTTTGGCGAGAATTGATCTTCATAAGTTAATTGCCGGGTTAATGCTTTCAGTCCTTTTTCTTCGCGCGGTGAACGAAACTCACTGATCTGACGTAATTCCCGTTGTTTACGGGCCACAGTATGAACTGCAACTGCCAGACGATTATGCAATATTTCAGCATCCGGATATCCGAGTCCGGGATAGTCAGCCATCAGCCCTTTTTTTCCCTGCTTCAGACGGGTAATAACCGATTTTTCATTTTTTCTTGCTGATAATTTATCTGAAAATCCCGGAAGTGCCTGCTCAACTATCCGTGAAAAAAGTAAATTATGTTTATCACTTTCCATCAAAACTCCTCCTTAATAAGGCAGATTTTAATAATGAAATACAGTAAACCATGCAGTGCTTTATAATTAACACCATGGAAATAAATAATCTTTATCTGGAAAAGTCACTTATTGTAATATTTCAGACAATAATTAAACCCTGCATGATATTTAGTTAAACCAAGAGCCAATAAAACAACATGCAATAATATTATATTATTACTGAGAATATTTTAACAACGATCATACCGTGTCATTTTCATCTTCCTGTGCAATAAACCAGGGTGTATATATGGTGTTACGTAAATAACCTTTTGCTGTCACAACTTTGATAAGGCGCCCCAGCGGATCATAATAATTAGTATCTGACCACCGCTCATTTCCTGAAATAAAGTCAACATCATACTTCCAGTCATTAATAAAATAAGGCTGATACTCACGAATAATAAAACCTTTATTATTATATTCTTTACGGCCGGTTACCGACCAGCGGAAATCAGAATTATGTTTTTTCGGAGAGTGACTGCCTTTTCCATTTCGTATAACCGTATTATCGGATTCAACTCTGACAGATGTTTGCAACTGACGGGAAAGGCCATCAAAAAAAGTCACTTTCTGCCGTATTTGCTGAGCGTTGTCATTATCATAACGATCAGTTTTTAACTGTAATACATGTGGCGGCAACCTTTTTTCACCCGGTATAATCACGGCTTTTATTAAGCAGCGGTTATCTTCATTAATACGATAACGGGAAAATGCACTGACATAACCATCTTCTGTAATGATATTATCATTTTGCAGCTTTGAGATAATATCACTATACTCCGGCGCCATAAATTCGGGGGAAACTTTTAGCATCCAGCTGTTTGGTTCATACAGAAACAACTCAGATACCGGTAAACGGGTAGTCAGGCTAAGTGCATCTGCAATACTATCAGGGATTGTTAATGCAGTATCAGAATATCCAGTTTTTTTCCCCTGTTCTGTACCGGAAAACCGGACACTGGCAACCTGCCCTGTCCCGTTATACGTTAAAGAAGATACATTATTATTAATATCCGTTATTTTAACGGGAGACAAATATTTAAAATTATATTCAGGTTTAGTTATTCCCCCGGCTGAATCCGTATATTTAACAACCACGCAAAAATATTTATCCCACTTAAGTTTATTGAATTCTGTCAGGTTTGTAGCACGGTAAGACATCGGTTTATAAAATTGTTCCTGAGTTCCGTATTTCGTTATGTCCCGTTGTGCTGCATAGATGATTTCTTCTTTCTTATCTTTTTCCGGAAATGCATACTTCGTTTCAATGTATCCTCCGGATGATAATAACTTCTCTACACTTCCCTCCGGGAAATAATCTTTCATTTCTTTAAGATGATTTACATCAAATTCAGCGTGTTCCATGTAAGCTACCCGTACAGGAAAGTCAGGCGATAATAGTCCGCTTTTTCCGGACTTATTCAGATACGCCACGCGAGTTTGCCCGGAAAATTCGAACTGTTTCGGTTTATTACTCAGGCTATCCTTCTGTAATAAACTCTCCAGTGAATAACCATCCTGTGGCAATTCATTGCGGTCAAATTCAGCCGTATCCTGCCGTTGTGCATCCGCTATCGCCAGCTGCCGGATACCATTCCCATGGTTATCAAGAACGTAATAACTGTTTTTCTGTAATACAAAACGCAGTTTCTCCTGCTGTAAATCATAACCGCTCACCCATGTACTTTCCAGCAGGCTCTCAATACTCTGATAGGGATTAATATCCCGTTTCCGTCGCGGATAACTGATAGTGATCTGTTTCAGTGGCAAACCATATTGATCACTACTGAGGATCACCGTCTGTGTGCATTTAGGATCAATAGCAAACTGTTCATACAGATAGTGGCGATGTTCAATAACAGACGGACGAACCACCGGATAACAGCCCCGTTTTTCAGCCAGACGAACAGCAATCCGCTGTTCAGTAACCTCATAAGGCACTGCTGATAATTTTGATTTATCAATACCGTAAACTTCCTGCCTGAGTAGCTGCCCCTTTAATCCGCGACGCAGCCAATAATTCGCGGCGCCTTTACAATCATCCTTACATTCGGTTTCCTTATCACCGTAATTTTGTGTAAATCTGGGCGCAAAGCCGGGAAATGCAGCCTTGTCCTCATTCCAGTATTCCCCGGGAAACCGTTTATCCAGTGATTCAATACCTGTCGCAAACCAACTGCGGGTTTGTTTTGGCACCGTTGTTTCCGGTTTACCTTCTTCATTTTCCGTCAGCAAAGAATCCGTTATTTCAACATAACCAAAACCCCTGAACTCCCGCTCAGAACCATCCCATGCACCATGACGGTAATTCACCGTACTGGTCAGCGTATTACCGGTAATTTCATCTTTAGTTTCCGTTTTCCATACACAATGAACCGGGAAAGGAAGATAACAGACAGGCGTTTTCTGATGTTCTGATGCTGCTTTTTCATCCAGCCAGAACTGCGCCGAACTCCGGTAATTCAGCGCGTAATTCATACCCATGTTGTTATTTACCTCACTGAGGAGCCACGGTTTTTTAGTTGAGAACTCAAACAACCAATGGCGCAACTCCGGCAATGGCCTGATCAGGATCATACAATCCACGCCATTTCCCTGAATATCAGCAAATTGCAGTTCACAGGTATGATCATAGCGGACGCCTTCGGGTAACGGTAATTTAACCGGCTTTGAAAAACGATTCCCGCTCTGATTAATATAAATATCGAGGTAATCAGAATGCGCATAGATAATATTTGCCGAACCGTTACCATCAATATCCGCCAGATAAAGGTTTGCAGGGTCAAAATGCTCTCCCGGAATGAAACCCGGAATATGAACAGGATGGCCAAAATAGCCATTACCTTTATTCGGCCAATAATAAACACCATCCATATTAATCCGGACCAGGTGCTGCTGACCGGTCCCCGGTAAATCACTGAATCCGGTAAAAGAACGTTCATCCCCCGACAAAACCGGCAGTGTTACACCATCAGGCTGCTTAATGATTGTACCGGCCTTCCAGCCTTTACGATCTGACGGATACAGCCGGACACTTTTCGGGCCGATAACCACTAAGTCATACAATCCTTTACCTGTAAAATCAATTAACTGTGCTGCCGGATAATGGAATTCTGTCGGTAAACCGCTGAGAGATGAGAAACGCAGCCATTGTTCCGCATTATTTTTATCCTGCGGATAATAACCGTTTGCCCTCTGGTGAATAACGACCCATTCCAGGCGACCATCACCATCCAGGTCAATCAGCAGTGTATGTTTATCCAATGCAGGAATATCCGGCAAAAGTTGCGGTTCACTCCAGGTGGTGGCATTTATATCACTGCTGTTTTTATTTCTTACGGGAGAGCGATACCACCACGCCCCGCGATTTTTATACAATAAACCTTTGCTTCCCTCGCCCCATAAATCCAGGAACTGATAAGGCTGATGAGAATTGAGTTTCCCGATATGATCCAATGTTTCCCATTGATGTTCTGACCATTTTTCCGGCTTCGTCCAGTTAAATTCAAGCGGTGGTAATACGGTTATCCCGTTTTTATCCGCCGGGTCATTAAAACCGGAGCGACGTACGGCAACCAGTGTTGTGATGACCGGGGACTCGTCATAGGTCAGAACAAGCCGCGATACCAGCTCCGGGTCACTCCCCTGATCGGTACCGGCCTTCAAATCAGCAGTGCGGTGAAAAAGCAGAACCTGACGGCACAGACGCCGGATACGAATTTCAAATCCGTATTCATAAGAGGAAAAGATATCCTGACGCAGCGGCCACTGCTTCCCTGCCGGAATCTGCCATCCGGGAATATCAGCCAGCGTACAGCTGCGCTGACCATAATCAAACACCAGGAAAAACAGCCACTTGTTATCATCAGCGCTATTATTCACACAAGGAAAATGGCGCCCGCTCTTTTTATTGCCGTAACAGATTTTTTCAGGGTAACGGTATGATTGTTTCGGGTGAAAACGGATTTCATCTTCAGAACACCCTTCATTATCCTCATTACTGTAACGATAATAAATCTGCTCCCCCTCAGGGGATACCGACGCATTAATTAACCAGCGGGCAATGTGTCGCGGATTATCCGGTTGATATATGCGGGCCGAATCCTCATATCCGAACAGGTGTACCTGCCCGTCTGCCGCAAATATGACCCAAAACTCAGACGGGCACCCCGGAACATCTCTTTCCGCCTGCCAGTATTGCAGCAGGTCAGATGAGGTTTCCAGCCGGGGGCGATATTGTGTTACCCGGTATTCCGTTTTCAGGTCTGTATCAAGCAGTTTCCTTTTCGGGGATGATACCGGCTTGCCGTCACTCCCCAAAACAGGAACAATAACTTCATTATCAGGATCGGTAAATTCATCTTCATTCGTGTAGCGGGGAACACCTTTTACCACTCTGCGGCTGAGCGCTGCCATACTGACCGTCCAGCCAAGCCCGAAGGCATCATTACCGTTGCGGCTGTTGTAGCTCAGTACCGGTTCGGGGAAATAACCCCGCCCGCGGCTGACCGGCAGCGGAACGGAAAAGGCGGAAGCACCATCCGGTCCGATGATTCCCGGCTCGCCGGTCATTCCGGTAATCGCACCACCTCCTTTCGGCAATGATGGCGTTTCGATTCTCACCTGCTCTGTATTATTCATTTTCGGTTTCCTTACAGCGGCGCGTATACGGGCCGGAGATGGTTCATTAAACGCAATCAGTAAACTTATTTTTTTTCTTTTGTTCCTGTACATGCAGTAAAAGCGCTTCAGACTCAGAGGAAGAAATAACACTATGATATTTATCACAAGTCTCTGCGCAGGATAGTGGCATTAAATCATATGAGACCTGATCTGTATTATCACTGTTATTGCTTATTTCTTTTAGTATGCCCGATACGGGCTGCATAATTTTTTATCCTTATATCCTTAAACTGAGCCGATAATACCTACATGTCATCCTGCAAGACCAGGAACTATTCACCATCCTTTATCAGTTACAATACCCTCCCCAGAGATACAACATATTTTTTTTCTCACCTTACTGAATTTTATTTAACTCATCAGTGATAATCAGGGACTCATGCAGATACCAACCCAAATATTTAATACATTGGATTTTGATTTATATAAATTATTATTTCGCAGATAAATCCATCACTGAAATACATTTAAAAAATGAATAAATGGATAAACTATTTACACTAAACACATTTTTACTTTATTACTTTTTTTTGCAAAAAAAGTAATGTACCTGGTGATACAATATGTAATTATCTGTTTTATTGAAAATGATAACGACTATACCTTTGTTAATGACATTCCTGCATAGGTTAAAATTATGTTTATTTCAAGGCAGCTCAAACAATTTATTGCTATCGCTGAAAATATCAGCCTGACGAACGCGGCTGAACAACTTAATCTGACACCTTCAGCACTCAGCCATGGCATTCGTGAACTTGAATCTAAAACCGGCATTTCATTAATTAAACGCTCCGGCCAAAAGGTATCACTGACAACCGCAGGTACGCATCTTTACAATGATCTTTTACCTTATTATCTTCAGATGAAAAATATAGAAGATAAATTGTCAGAAAGAAAAGGTAACAGAATATCCGTTAATGTCAAAATTAACGGACTTTATTGTTCGTTAATCAGAGGAAAAATACTTAAATTTTGTAAAGAAAGACATAATATTGATCTATCTCTGACGTCAGAGGAACAAATTGATATTGAAAAAGAAATACTGTCAAACAATACAGATATAGTTATTTCATCAGCTATAATTCCGGATAATAAAAACATCAGATATATAAAGCTCCCTCAGGAAGAGGCAGGATTACTTGTTCATAATGACCTGTTATCTAAATATGGTTCAATTCAGGAATTAATTAAACATGAACGTCTCATTCAGAAAGAAAATGAAGTTGAAAGTGAAATATTCAATACATTTTTAAAAATCTTCTTTAACAAAAATGGTCATTGCAATATCACCAGGATATCAGATGCATATGATATTCCGGAATTTATTTCTTCCGCTGCGGGTTATAGCCTTATCGCCGGGAATAATAAATTTATTCCTGATATGAAAAGAAAAAACTGCAGTTTTATTTCACTTTCTTTACCTTATCGCATGACTATTAACAGAAGAGTTTACTTCAGAGAACAATGTAATCAGCCAATTACTGACCTGGTATTAAAAATAAGTGAGGTCAATAATTAACATTATCGCAACAACCGGATAATAAAAAAATGCCCCGAAAACAGGGCATTTTTTAGTTTTTTACAGGTTTCGGTAATAACCGGCTTATACCACCGCTTTTTCTGCGGCTTTTTCAGTCCTATGGTCATAGCGGAAAGTGAACTGGAAAATAATCGCCAGCACCACAGTATAAGAGGCGAATATCAGCCAGATTGACTGCCAGTCTTTCACGCCGTCCACCGTGAACATATCCACAACCTTACCGCTGACAATCGCACCGGCATAGGCTCCCACACCGTTAACCATCATCATGAACAGTCCCTGCGCACTGGCGCGGATTTTGGAACTGACGGTTTTTTCAATGAAAATCGAGCCGGAGACATTGAAGAAATCAAATGCACAGCCATAAACAATCATCGACAGCACGAGGAAGAAGAAACCGATTGATACCGGCTCACCAAAGGCAAACAGACCAAAACGCAGTGTCCAGGCAATCATACTGATCAGCATCACGGTTTTGATGCCGTAGCGTTTAAGGAAATACGGGATCGCGAGGATAAACACCACTTCAGCCATCTGTGAGACAGAAAGCAGCACAGACGGATACTGCACCACCAGCGTGTCTTTATATTCCGCGATACGGCCGAAATCATGCAGAAACGGGTTACCGAATGTATTGGTGATTTGCAGCACTGCGCCGAGCAGCATGGCAAACAGGAAAAACACCGCCATGACCGGCTGTTTAAACAGCACAAAGGCATCCAGGCCGTAACGCTGTGCCCAGGTGGTCGTACCGGTCTGTTTTACCACCGGAATTGCCGGCAGTGTCAGTGAATACAGTGCGAGCAGCAATGATGCGCCGGCGGCAATATAAAGCTGCATATTGCTCAGCTCGAATTTCATCAGACTGACCGCCCACATCGCCGCGATAAAACCGACAGTACCGAACACCCGGACAGACGGGAAATGCGTAACCGGATCGAGGTTATATTTTTGCAGGCTTGCGTAACTGACGGAGTTTGACAGGGCAATGGTCGGCATAAAGGCCATCGCATTCAGCAGCATCACCCAGAATAGTACATTCACATCGGTGACAGTTGCGGCATAAAAGAGTGCACCGGCGCAGATCAGGTGACACAGGCCGTAAAGCCGGTTCGCCGGAATGAATTTATCGGCAATAATCCCGACCAGGCCCGGCATAATCACCGCCGCCAGCCCTTTGGTGCTGTAGATCCAGCCCACATCAGCCCCAGTAAATTTGAGGGTTGCCATCATATACGAGCCGAGGGTGATTAACCACGCGCCCCAGATGAAATACTGGAGGAACAGCATCGCTTTCAGTCTGACTTTTATATCCATGGGTATCTCCGCTGAGATAAAGAAAAAAAGGCCGCCGACGTCCCATGATGTCAGGGCGGCCTCTGAACGACGGTTTTCTTAATGTTATACTGAGAAAAAGAAAACCACACTTAGCTGATGATTATCTGATTAAAAACGGGAAATAATACCGGTAACCAGCTTCAGGAAAGTGCTTTTCACCCGCTCAGCGGTTTCAATCACTTCGTCGTGGCTCAGCGGCTGGTCGAGAATACCGCACGCCATATTCGTCAGGCAGGAAATCCCCAGGGTTTCAATCCCGGCGTGGCGCGCCACCAGTGCTTCCGGAACGGTGGACATCCCCACCGCATCCGCGCCCAGTGTGCGGATCATCCGGATTTCCGCCGGTGTTTCATAAACCGGACCGGTCCACCAGGCGTAGACACCTTCGCGCATGGTCACACCCTGCTCTGCGGCTACCGCTTTGGCGATACCGCGCAGATTTTTGCTGTACACTTCACTGACATCCAGAAAGCGCACACCGAGATCCGGATTATTCGGCCCGATCAGCGGATTATTTGCCGTCAGATTGAGGTGGTCCGTGATCAGCATCAGGTCGCCCGGGGCAAAACCGGTATTTACTGCACCACAGGCATTGGTGATGATCAGCTTTTCGATACCCAGCGCTTTCATCAGACGCACCGGGAAGGTAACCTGATCCAGCGACACGCCTTCGTAATAGTGGAAACGGCCTTTCATCGCCACCACGGTTTTGCCGCCCAGCGTGCCGATAACCAGCTCATTGGCATGGCCGACAGCGGAAGAGCTGGCGAAATGCGGAATATCGTTGTACGGAATGCGGACAGCATTCTCCAGGGTATCGGCAAACGGTCCCAGGCCGGAGCCTAAAATGATACCGATAGTCGGTTTAACAGTGATCTGCGCTTCGACGAACGCTTTGCTTTCTGCGATATCAGCGGTGAGATGCATTATTTATCTCCTGAATTTATCCGGGATGTAACAATTGATGAAATGTATGCCGCGATTGTAGATCAGATGTAAACACGGAAACAGGATCTTCTTCTCAATATGAGAAAAAGGATCCGGATACAATGATGAATAACAGACAGTGCCCCGTGATAAAAGGAGATTCGGGCTTATGACGTTATCCGGCATACTCAGTGAATTCCGGTCATCCAAAAACTCCAAAACCCGGAAACTGAAAACCCTCTGGCAGCTGATTCTGAATGACGGGCCTATCCGAGCGGAAACGCTGTCAGAAAAAGCCAACATGAATGGCGCCACCTGTGCGCGGCTGCTGGATGAGCTGAGCAGGCTGGGCCTTATCAGCGCGGCAGAACTGGGGCAATCCACCGGCGGGCGCAAACCGATTCTCTACAGTGTCAATCCGGACAGAGGGCGGCTCGCCGGGATTGAAATCAGCAATATCTATTCCACGATTGTGCTGCAAAACCTGAAGCTGGATGTGCTGGCGACCTGCAAAATCAAAGCTGCCGGACAGGAAACGCCGCAGGTGCTGCTGGAGCGTCTGCTCACCCGGCTGTTATCACTGCTGGAGGAAAATCACCTCAGTACGGATGATCTGCTCGGTATCGGCATTGCGGCGGATTACACCCTGCCTCCCGGCAGTGACCGCCGCGCCATGAATGATTATCTGATCCCGTTACTGCGTGAGATGGCGGAAAGCCGTACCGGATGTCAGGTGACTATCGGCAGCGGGGTGAATTTTGCCGCACTGGCAGAATACCGGCTGCGCCACAAAGAGAGCCGCCGCCTGTTTTTCACCACCTGTGACGCGGAGATCCGCAGCAGTACCATTCTCAGCGAGCCTGTCCGCTTTATGCCGCCGGGCTCGGAAAATGCGTTCGGGCATATGACGCTCGATCTCCACGGCCGCACCTGTGAATGCGGCTCGTTTGGTTGTCTTAATCAGTACAGTTCGCTGGAAGCTATCCGCAAAACCGTGATTCAGCATCTGCGGCGCGGCAAACCCTCCGTCATCACCTCGCTGGTCAGTGATGAGCAGGAGATTGATTACCATGTGATTTTTAAAGCCCTTGAGCTGGCTGATCCAATCTGTACCGATGCACTCGAAGAGGCTGCTTATTATTACGGTCTGGCAATCGCCAATACCATTCTCTCCTTCCAGCCGGATGTGGTGGTCTGCGGCGGGACGCTGACCCCGAAACACACTTTCTTCGCCACTGTGCAGAAAACCGTGGCGCAAAAACTGGCCGGATTCCTGCAGATTAACACCCGGATAGTGCCTGCGTTTGATTCCTATGAAGTGGTTTCTCAGGGAGCCGGCGCGATGGTGCTGGAGAGCCTGCTCAGTGATACGCCCTGATAATCCTCTGCCGGGGTTTTCCTGAACAGGTATCCGCATAATAACCTGCGCAGTGTCGCCCTCACTGCGCTATCTTTCCCTGAATCCGCCGTCAGCGTTATATACAGGATTGCCAAGCCGCCGGATGTCCGTATACTGCCGGTATTTTCATCAGAAAATAATAAAAACACCTGTTGTCTTTTAAAGGAAAAACTATGTTTAAAAAAATCGCCCTCACCCTGATGCTGCTGGCCGGCAGTATGATGCTGACCGCCTGCGGCAGTGATTCCCCGCAGGATGTTGTTAAACAGTTCTACAGTGCTGTTGAGAAAAAAGATGCGGATAAAGCTTATGATCTGCTCGCCATCCCGGAAAAAGATAAACAGAAAAATGAGATGGAAATCAAAGGCAAAGTACAGATGATTGTCGGTGATATGGCGCGCCGCATTGAAGGCAACGGCGGCGTGGAAAGCACAGAAGTGAAATCCGTCGATATTGATGAAAGCAAAAAACGCGCAACCGTCATCCTGACAGTCAATTTCAAAGACGGCAAACAGAAAGATGAGCGTTTCATGCTGACAAAAGATGAAGGCGACTGGAAAATCATCCTGCGCTGATGAGACATACACTCTGCGCCGGGTTTCTGCTCCCGGCGCTGCTGACAGCCGCACTGCCGCTGCAGGCAGCAGTACCGCCGCCCGGCATTCAGAGCGGTGACCTGGTTTTCCGTGACGGCGGCGAAGCCATCAGTGATATTGTCAGAAGTATCGATAACAGCGGTTTCAGCCATGTCGGTATTGTTGATATCACACCGGAAGGGACTTATGTTATCCACGCCACCCCGCAGGAGCACCCGGACGGTATCAGCGGCGTGAACCGCGATCCCCTTGATTTCTTTATTGAACACGCCAAAGACGGACAGGTTGCCTGGTATGCCGTACAGGCAGACAGTGAAAATCACCGCCGCGCCCGAGATAATGCCCTTGCGCAGCTCGGCACGCCTTTCAGCATCAACCCGCAGGACGGGCTGTACTGCACACAACTGGCAGCAGATACCTGGCAGTCGGCCGGGGTCACGATCATCACCGGCAAAACCCGTCTGAGTTTACCGCTGGCGGAAGAACCGTTAATCTTACCGGAAAATATTACCCGCTCGCCGCAACTGCGCCGTATTCCGTAATACCGGCCTCCGCGCGGCGGCAACTGCAATACAGGGAACAACATGGAGTTAATTTTTCTGGGCACCGGTGCCGGTGTTCCGTCGAACAACCGCAACGTCAGCAGCCTGGTGCTGGATCTCAAATCATTACAGCGCGGCCTGTGGATGTTTGACTGCGGCGAAGGCACTCAGCATCAGATCCTGAAAAGTCCGGTCAAAATCCCGAAACTGGAAAAAATCTTTATCACCCACCTGCACGGCGACCATATTTTCGGCCTGCCCGGCCTGTTATGCAGCCGCTCCATGGGCGGATGTGAGGAACCACTTACTCTCTTTGGCCCGCAGGGACTGGCGCAGTTTGTTGAAACTGCACTGACACTCAGCGGCTCGTATCTGACTTTCCCGCTGGAGATCATTGAGATAGATGAGGAAGGGGTGATTTACGATGACGGACAACTGAAAGTCAGCGCTTACTCACTCAAGCACCCGGTGATCAGCTACGGCTACCGGATTGAAGAGCATGACAAGCCCGGCGCACTGGATGCACAGCGTCTGAAAGCCGAAGGCGTGCCCGGCGGCCCGTGGATGCAGACCCTGAAACAGGGCGGCGAAGTGACACTGGATGATGGCCGGGTGATTTGCGGGGCGGATTATCTCGGCGAACCGCAGCGCGGACGTCATCTGGTGATTTTCGGAGATACCGCGCCGTGTGAAAATGCGCTGAAACTGGCACAGAATGCAGATGTGATTGTGCTGGAAGCCACACTTGACGGCACTATGACAGAAAAAGCCAACAGCCGCGGACACTCCTCCACCGTGCAGACCGCCACTCTGGCGCGTGATGCCGGGGTTGGTACGCTGATCGCCACCCATTTCAGCGGGCGCTACAGCGAAGAAGATTGTGAGCGTTTACTTCGCGGGTGTCAGGCGATTTTCCCGGCCACAGTGTTTGCCTTTGACCACATGGTGTACCCGCTTTAACCTGTCTGTCTCCGGCGTGATTATCACTGTTACACAGATTTTGATATAGTGAATGCTGTTTATTGTTTCATTCACTGCCGGAGGTTTTACCATGCTGCCCGCCCACGAGTACGCCAATGATCTGATTTTATTTGCGCTGATTGTGGATTGCGGCTCCTTCAGTAAAGCGGCGGAAATGGCCGGTGTCACCGGCTCTGTGCTCAGCAAACGGGTAGGACGGCTGGAAAAAGCCCTCGGCGCCCGTCTTCTCTACCGCACCACCCGCAGCCTCTCTGTCACGGAAAACGGCCGCGTGCTGTATCAGCATGCCAAATCCCTTACCGGCCAGGTTCACAGTGCCTTGCAGGCAGTCAGTGCCAACAGTGATGAACTGACCGGTCTTATACGTATGTCAGTACCCACTATCTCCGGAGAACTTGTTCTCAGCGACAGCGTGGCGGAATTCTGTGAAAAATACCCCAATGTGAAAGTGGAAATGCATCTGGAGAACCGGTTTGTTGACCTGGTGAATGAACGGATTGATCTGGCTATCCGTACCGGGATGATGAGTGACTCCAGCCTGATAGCCCGTCCGCTGATTGATTCTCACTGGGTGATCCTCGCCTCCCCCCGCTATCTGGAAAAACACCCCGCGCCGCAGAATCCGGAAGATTTACTGACACACAACTGCCTCACCTACACCTATCAGCAAAGCGGTACCTCAAACTGGCTGATGCGCCGCCCGGATACCGGTGAAATCTATGAATTGCAGGTAAGCGGTAATATCGCTTTCAATAATGCCCGCGCCATCCGCAAAGCACTGCTCAGCGGCCACGGTATCGCCATGGTGCCGCGCTGTATGGTGCATGAGGATCTGGAGGCCGGGTTGCTGACGGAAGTTCTGCCGGGTTACAGCGGCAAAAAACTCGGCGTGTATGCCGTATATCCGTACACCCGCCATCTGCCGGTCAAAATCCGCCTGCTGATCGATCATATTCAGGCGTCATATCAGGCAATCAGTCCTTATTTCGGCTGACAGATTCAGGATTGTTATCTATCTGTGATATTGATTAGTCGATTTTTGGAATTTCTCTATTGACCATTGTGGCCTAATTAATGTGACCCTGTCCTTTTATCATACAAATTAACCCATTAATTTACTGATAAATAACATTTTTTTATTTCCTTTTTTCACCTGATTTTCTGCGTTTTTCGTCATTTCCCGTCCGCATTCAATTGTTAAAAAAATGCAGCATAGATAATTCTTTTTGGTTGTGATTAAAATAATTCCGTAATGAAAATTTAACGAATCCTGCATACAACATTTATTTTTAAAACAATAATAATGTCAGAGGGCTTTATGGCTATTTTTTTCAGTCTTGCACCGATCGTGATGTTAATCTGGATGATGACAAAACGCCGCAGTATCCCTTCCTACATTGCATTACCTTTCACGGCCGCTGTGGTGTTCTGTATCCAGCTGTTCTGGTTTAAAACGGATCTCACACTGCTGAGCGCCAATATTGTCACCGCCTTTATTTCTGTGCTGACACCGATCACCATCATTGCCGGGGCGATTATGCTCAATAAGCTGATGCAGGTGAGCGGCGCGGAAAACGTGGTGCGCAGCTGGCTGGAAAATATCAGCCCCAATCCGGTGGCACAGCTGATGATTATCGGCTGGGCATTCGCCTTTACCATTGAGGGCGCAAGCGGGTTCGGAACGCCTGCCGCTATCGCCGCACCGATCCTGGTCGGTCTCGGTTTCCCGGCCATGCGGGTTGCCCTGCTGACGCTGGTGATGAACTCCGTGCCGGTTTCGTTCGGCGCCGTCGGTACACCGACCTGGTTTGGTTTTGCCAACCTCGGGCTGAGTGAGGAGAGTGTTTATCAGATAAGCCACTACTCCGCGCTGATCCACTTTGTGGCTGCATTTGTGATCCCGCTGCTGGCGCTGCGTTTTATTGTCAGCTGGCAGGAGATCCGCCGTAATATCGTGTTTATTCTGATCAGCGTGCTCGCCTGTACCGTGCCGTATCTGCTGCTGGCCCAGGTCAACTATGAGTTCCCGGCACTGCTCGGCGGAGCAATCGGCCTCGGGATTTCTGTCGTGACCGCCCGTGCCGGTATCGGCCTGACCCGTACTGAACAAAAAACAGAGAAAAAAGTGATCCCGTTCGGGCAGGTTATCAAAGCGATGACCCCGACCCTGCTGCTGATCGGCATTCTGATTGTCACCCGTATCCACCAGCTCGGCCTGAAAGGACTGCTCAACAGCACTAACGTGATTTGGGAAGGTACTCTGGGTTTCCTCGGCCATATCACACTGAGTGATGCACTGATTGTCCGCCTGAGCAACGTATTCGGCACCCCGGCGGCGGCAGATTATAAAACGCTGTATGTCCCGGCGCTGATCCCGTTCTTCCTCGTGGTGTTTATCGGTATTTTCCTGTTCCGCCTGAAACGGACTCAGGTAAAAACCATGTTTGTGCAGACCGCACAGCAGACCAACAAGCCGTTTATTGCCCTGTTCGGTGCACTGATTATGGTAAACCTGATGATGCAGGGCGGCGAAAATGCGCCGGTTTACATTATCGGCCGCTCACTGGCGGGAGCCACCGGTGAGAGCTGGATCTATTTCGCCTCTTATCTCGGCGCACTCGGCTCGTTCTTCTCCGGCTCCAATACCGTGTCCAACCTGACCTTCGGCGGGATCCAGCAATCCATTGCCCAGACCACCGGCCTGAATGTCAATTTAACCCTCGCGCTCCAGTCTGTCGGCGGTGCCATGGGGAACATGGTGTGTCTGAATAATATTATCGCTGTCTGCACCATCCTCGGCATTACCAACGCCGAAGGATCCATTATCAAAAAGACAGTGGTTCCGATGTTTATCTACGGCGTGATTGCCGCCGTGATGGCACTGATACTGACCCTGTAACCGGGCACAGTGCTGAGTTTGTTACATACATATACAGGTACTTAAGATGATTATTTCCGCTTCAACAGACTACCGGGCGGCTGCCGAATCCAGACTGCCACCCTTCCTGTTTCATTATATTGACGGCGGGGCGTATGCCGAGCATACCCTGAAGCGCAATACGGCGGATCTGGCGGATATCGCCCTGCGTCAGCGGGTGCTGCGCGATATGTCGTCTCTCAGTCTGGAAACTGAACTGTTCGGGGAAAAACTGGCGATGCCGGTTGCCCTGGCGCCGGTCGGGCTGACCGGTATGTACGCGCGGCGCGGTGAAGTGCAGGCGGCAAAAGCGGCAGCCAATAAGGGCGTTCCGTTTACTCTGTCCACGGTATCCGTGTGTCCGATTGAGGAAGTCGCCCCGGCGATTGAACGCCCGATGTGGTTCCAGCTCTATGTGCTGCGCGATCGCGGTTTTATGAAAAATGCCCTTGAGCGCGCCAAAGCCGCCGGGGTCAAAACCCTGGTCTTTACTGTCGATATGCCGGTGCCGGGAGCGCGTTACCGTGATGCCCATTCCGGGATGAGCGGCCCGAATGCCGCCATGCGCCGTGTGTTACAGGCGATGGTTCACCCGCGCTGGGCACTGGATGTCGGCGTGCTGGGCAAACCGCATGATCTGGGTAATATCTCAGTCTATCGCGGTGCACCGACCAAACTGGAAGATTATATCGGCTGGCTGGGGGCAAACTTCGATCCATCCATTTCCTGGAAAGACCTCGAATGGATCCGCGAGTTCTGGGAAGGTCCGATGATTATCAAAGGGATCCTGGATCCGGAAGATGCGAAAGATGCAGTGCGTTTCGGTGCGGACGGTATTGTGGTCTCCAACCATGGCGGCCGCCAGCTGGACGGCGTGCTCTCCACCGCCCGTGCTCTGCCTGCTATTGCCGACGCGGTGAAATCAGACATCACTATTCTCAGTGATTCCGGGATCCGCAACGGGCTGGATGTGGTGCGGATGCTGGCGCTGGGGGCAGATTCTGTCCTGCTCGGCCGTGCTTTTGTCTATGCCCTCGCGGCGCAAGGACAGGCGGGAGTCGAAAACCTGCTGGATCTGATTGATAAAGAGATGCGCGTGGCAATGACACTGACCGGTGCAAAAACCATCCGCGATATCACCCGCGACTCACTGGTTAATCTGCCGGGCTGATCCGTTTTTTATCTTTATTCTGAAGCCACTCCCCAGAGTGGCTTTTTTGTTTTATGTGGTTTCTCTGTGTGATTGACACGGTTAATTATGATCAAACTCACACAAAACAACATAAAGCAAAATAATTAGCTAATAATTAAACAGCATTAAATAAAATAAAATCCCGATATTACCAGCTAATCACACTACAAAAATCACACTTCTACACTATTTTACCCAAACCGAATCAATTCAGTGATTATTTCATAAACAATACGCCCTATTTTGATGTGTTGATTTACGTTGTTATACCAAGCAATATCAACAAAAAACAACAATAAGTTGTTACTTACCCTGAACCCCCTGAGGTCCGATTATGAAAAAAATTGTCATACTGGGCAGTAGTGGCGGGAACCTGTACAACCTCGGTGGTGCAGATCCTGAAAAACTTCTGAGCGAAATCTACACACAATGTCAGTCCGCCGGTGTTTCTGTTGCTGCCGTGCAGTTTATTGCAGCACAGGCGTCGATGGATGTTGCCAAACCCTCTACCGCTGCCGCGGTCTACACCCTGACAGAAGCAGATGCCGTGCCAGCGGTGACGTTCTCCGGCACCCTCGCAGAAGTCAATGACGCCGTGCGCGGCAGTGATGAACAGATTGCCCGGCTGATAGAACAGGGCGATATCGACGGCATCATTATTATGAGCGGCGATCCGCACAACGCCAACCGCCTGGCACTTCAGGCCGCAGCGGAAAAGAAAGTGCCGATCGCCGGTACCGGCGGCACCTCGATGGCCCATATCGCCGCCGCCGGTGCCAATGTGATTGCCACCTCGGGTACCACCGGCACCACCAGCAGAACCCGGGCTATCTCGTTTATCTCCTCCCTGTGTAAACACTGGGGTATTAAATTCCGTCCGGTTCTGGGCAGTGCAGGCAGCACCGGCGGGCCATCCGATAAGAGTCTGCTTAAGCGGATGAATATCCGCGGCATTATGATCCCCGCGCTGCCCGGCTTTATTGCCATGGCGATTGTACTGGCGCTGAGCCACATCCCGGGACTGGAAAGCCTGGATGCGATTTTCCAGCTGCTGCTCAAAGGGCTGCCGGTGATTGTGGCGGTGATTGCCGCCAAACAGGTCTCCGAACTGGATGAGGTTTCGATTGTTTCCGGGGTTGTCGCCGGGGTGCTCTCGGTCGAGGGTGGTCTGATCGGCGGGATCGCCGGCGGGATCATGGCGGGTATTTTTGTCCGTTACCTGTTTGCCCTGTGCATCAGCTGGAAATTTCCGATGACCACCGTCAACATCGTGGCAGGCGGGATTTCCGGTCTGGCCGCCGGTCTTATCATGTTCTATTTCCTCAGTCCGCTGGCGCTGCTGGCCGGTAACTACATCAAACTGGCGCTGGAAAGCACCCTCACCTTCAGTCCGGTTCTGGCGGGACTGCTGGCTGGTCTGGTTATCTGGCCTGCGATCCTCGGTGGTGTGTATCACGCGGTGATCCTGCCGCTGGTACTGCTCGAGATGGAAAAAACCGGTGTCAGCTTCCTCGGCGCGGTGGATATGGTCGGGCTGGTGATGGTTGCCGCCGGTATTAACCTGGCAAACGTCATTGCCCCGCGTGAACGCAGTGAGGCGGCGGTCGCCGCCCCGGGACTGCTTATCAATCTGGGATTCGGCACCTTTGTGGAATCGGCGTATCCCTTCATGTTTGCCAACAAAATCGTGTTCGGCGGTGCCATTCTCTCCGCCGGGATCGGCGGCATGATGCTCGGCATGTTTAATGTCAAAGGGGTGGCGTATGTCCCGGCGTTTGCCTCTCCGTTCTTATCCAGTAACGCACTTTACATGGCGCTGACCATGACCGTGATTCTGGTTTTAACCTGCGCCATAACTGTCATCGCCAACCGTTTCAGTGCCGTGACAACCGTGAAAGCCGCAGGCTGATGCAAAGACGACACAGCAAAGAATAAGTGTGAAAAATATCACACGCCAACACCAGGGCTTTATAAAAACGGCACCTCCGGGTGCCGTCATACAAAAACACAAAAAAAGTAATAAGAGGTTGATATGTTTATAGGTGATATGAATAAAAAACGTGAACAGGCCATGGCGAAAGTCAGAAATGCTATTGCGCTGCACAACGGGCAGACTCTGCTCAGCACAGGTATCACCGGTGATGACGCGCGACTGGCGAAAGCAGTGTGTGATGCCGGGGTCAAAATGCTGGAGCCGAACCATCCGGCGCTGGCGCTGGCACGCGGACACAGGGGCGTGAATAACATGCACGCTGCCGAACAGATCCGCCATGAGATCTCCACCGCGCAGATGGCGGAAGCCGTCAACGGTATCCGCAATGTGATCCCGGATGATGTCTTTATTACGGTCGGGATCGCCGGCGGATTCACCGAAACCATCCCGGTGCCGGTGACAGAAGAGGATATTTTACAGATCGCCCGTGCCGGAGCTGACGGCCTGCACACCCATAAATCCACTTTTGAGGATCTGGCAGATATTGTCAGTCTTGCGCACCGCTTCGGCCTGACCGTGGATGCCTACATCGGCCACCCGGACGATCTGCATACCTTTGGTATCCCGGCGGAAACCCCGGAAGAAGTCGCGGAAGTGGCGAAGAAAATGGAAGCCATCGGCGTGGATATGATCGGCCTGATGACCGGTATGAGCTACGAGGGCGTGGCTGCCGGTGAAATTCCGGAACAGATTAAAGCTCGGCTGAAAGCGCTGGTCGGCGCAGTCAGTGTCCCGACGCTGGCGGAAGGCGGTATTAACGTCGCCAATGCCAAAGCGTTTAAAGAAACCGGGGTGAATATTTTAGTGGTCGGCACCGCAATTGATAACGTGGTGTGTCAGGCGGCTGCACAGGTTACTCAATCCTTTATTCATCACAACTGACTGAATTTCCAATGCGGGGGCACCGCTCCCGCTGAGGCTCTTTATGACCACACTGGCTATCGATCTCGACGGCACGCTTTTACATCCGGATAACCGTATTTCAGAGGGCAACCGCCGGGCACTGCTGGCGCTGCCGCCGGAAACGGATATTGTGATCTGCTCTGCCCGCCCGCTGCGGGCAATTTTGTCTCTGACGGACAGCGCCGGGCTGCTTCCGGTGATCCGCGCTATCGGCGCCTGTAACGGTGCGGTGATTTATGACTGCCGTACACAATCCGTTCTGAGCCGGGCAACCCTGTCTCCGGTAATGTTATCCGCACTGCAAAACCTGCTCACCACCGGCTGGCATGCTTTCGGTGAGGATGCTCTGCTCTGTCCGCCGGGGGAAATATCAGAATACACCATTCATGAAGCTGAATTATTCGGCCTGCCAATACAAACGCTCGCGGCAGACGATATTTTCAGCCGGACAGATATCATTAAAATCACCCTGTGCGGAGAAGCAGAAGCCCTGCGGCAACGGGCTGAAATCCTTCGTCCGCTGTTACCGGCAAAGGTCAGCGCATTCTTTACCGACCAGCACTATTTTGAACTGGTTCCGGCATCCGTGAGTAAAGGCAGTACCCTGCAAATACTGACGGAGCGCGGTATTCTGCGGCCGGGTACCATCATGGCCATCGGGGATCAGGAAAACGATCTCTCTTTATTTGCCGCAGCAGATCTGCGTGTGGCAATGGGCAATGCCGTACCGGCACTGAAGCAGGCCGCCGGGTATATTACGGCTGACTGCCGGGAGGATGGCGTTGCTGCCGCACTTCATCATTACAGAGCGGCATTCCGCAACGACACATAATGCGCTAATATTGTTCATGTTTACGAGTGTGATGAGAACGGTCATGAATCCGATAAAAAGAAAGGAATACATTCTCGATCTGCTGAATCAGCAGGGGGAAGTCAGTGTGCAGGATCTTGCTGATACACTGAGTGTCACCTCTGAGACGATCCGCCGTGATCTCTCCATTCTGGAGAAAGAAGGCGAGATCATCAAAATTCACGGCGGGGCGATGAAGAAAAAGAGTGTCAGCGAAGGCAGCTTTGAACAGCGGCTGGAACTGAACCGCGAGGAAAAAATGACCCTCGCGCGCTACGCTGCCGGGCTGATTTCCGAGCACGACACACTGTATATCGATTCCTGTTCGACAACGCTGCTGTTTTCCGCGCAGTTACCGGCGATTGCATTTACCGTTTTCACCAACTCCGCCCTTATCGCGGATAAAATCGCCTCGCAGAACCCGCTGGCGAAAGTGTATGTGCTGGGCGGTGAATACAGCCATGAATTCCGGGCCAATCTCGGCGCGAAAACCCTGCATGAAATCGATCATATTTATGCGGACTTTGCGTTTGTTGGTGCAGGCGGTGTGCGCGATGAAGGTATTCTGGTCAAAAGCGTTGAAGAAGGCATGATTGCGCGGAAAATGCTGGAAAAAAGTAAGCAGAAAATTATTCTGGCCGACTCCAGCAAATTCAGCCAGCAGGGGATTTTAAAGATCGCGGAGATTGCCGTTATCGATAAAATTATCTGTGACGATAAATGGCAGAAAGCGCACGAATTCCGTGAAAAATATCCGGAAAAAGTCATTATCGTGCCGTAAGGGAAAAAACCTTACGGCTGTGACGGCTCGCTGTGATGACCGGTCATCCGCCCGTCCTTCATCACCACATTGAGGCTGCCGTTATAAAATTCCGCCAGGAAAACAGACTCAGGGTCGTCAATTCCCTGCTGTTTCAGGCGGTCTGCCAGCCACGGCTCATCATGACCAATCTGTTCCAGTTCATATTTACGCGGTACGCCGTCTTTCATCACAATGACAGACGGCATCTGTGACTGGTCACAAATCACCGTCAGCTGGCCGTCCGGCTCTATCTGCGCATAATACACATCGCGGTATGAATAGATCCCCTGCGCATGCATGCGGGAGGTAATATTCAGAATATCGATTTTATTACGCTTCTCATGAATGCTGTCCATGATAAACACCCCGTTTTTAATAATCGGGATCGGGTTACCGATAGTCACCGCACGCAGCACACTGATATGTTTGCTGACCCAATTGATTATGCTGATAAAACTCACCCCCATCAGCAGAATAATAATATATTGCGTCAGCGGAATAGTATCACTGTAAATAACACCGCCGATAATGCCGCCCAGTACAAAGTTTCCAATAAAATCAACCGGTGTCATTTGTGATAATTGGGTTTTCCCGGAGATATTCATGTGCGTTAACACAATAACAAAGCCGATGATAAATTTAACGATAACCAGCAGATAATATGTCATGGTATTTCCTTACACTGACAAACAACGCTAACCAACTGAAATAAAACATGTTACTATGTTGCGCTTATAAGACTGCATTCTGTATTGATATTACCGGATATTTTTATGCAGCGGGATATTATTTTATGCCGTTACTGATAAATCCCCCTCAGCACTATACAACCGGCGCTTCATTTTCTATGCTGAAAGGGATAACCCTGACAGAAAATTATATCTGTCAGCAGACTGCCTGATTTTATTATATAATCAATAATCGCGGACACGATGTTATCCGGTTATTTTACTCAGTATTGCTGAAGAGGAGTTAATCATGAAAAAGGCATTATTAAGTTCACTCATCCTTGCGGGGGTATTTGCACTGGCCACCGGGTGTGACGACAGCAGCAAAACGGATCCCGCCGCACAGAAAGCACAGGAAGGTGCCGCGCAGATTAAGGAAGCCGCAGAGCAGAAAGCGGATGAAATAAAGCAGGATGCCAAAGAGAAAGCTGCTGAAATCCGTGACAGTGCCGATGCCAAAGCGGATGAGCTGAAAAAAGAGGCTGATGCCCTGCTGGCTGATGCCAAAGATAAAGGCGAAGATGCCAAAAAAGCCGCGGAAGAAAAAGCCGCAGAGCTGAAACAGAAAGCGGATGAAGCCAAAGCCGCCGCTGATAAAAAAATTGATGAGCTGAAACAGGATGTCAGCGGAAAACCCGCAGATGCTCAGTAAACCTGAACAGGTAATATCCCGTATCAATCCGTAAAACAGCCGTCAGCCGGAAACAATGACTGTTTCCGGCTTTTTTATTGTGTTATTTCAGGTAGTTTGCCGGTTTCGGTAAATAAAATTCACAGATAAAAATATCTCTTTTTCCCGCAAAAATACCCCGTGACTTGCCGCAGAGTGACATTTTTGGCACTATAATCCTCTTTTTTTCACCAACCGGGGGAATAAAATCTAATATCACCGCTTTTTTTCCGCAGGTTTAGCCTGTATTCATCTCCGTTTTTTCTGATCTCCCGCTGACACTATTTTGCCGGGGTTTCTATTTACCGCTGCGCAGCCGCGTACCGTTTTCAGAAGGAAAATCTGACGCTTTGATGCAGTTCTCCCCTTTTTACTGCCGGCGTTATCTGCAACTGATAAAAGGAATAATTCATGAGTCATCAGGACACTGAACAATCCGCAAAAAAAATGAAGATTAATCCGCCGGTTTTTTATATTTCGGCCCTGGTTATTCTCCTGATTGTCGGCTTTGCCGCCCTGTTTCCCCAAACGGCGGACATACACCTTAAAGCCCTTCAGACCAGCCTGTTTAAAAATGCCAGCTGGTTCTATATCCTCGCTGTCGCCCTGATTTTACTGAGCGTCACCTTTATGGGGTTGTCCCGTTTCGGTGATATTAAACTCGGCCCTGATCACGCCCGTCCGGCATACAGTTATATTTCCTGGTTCGCCATGCTGTTCTCCGCAGGAATGGGGATCGGGCTGATGTTCTTCGGTGTCGCCGAGCCGGTGATGCATTATCTTTCCCCGCCTGTCGGCACACCGGAAACGGTTGAAGCGGCAAAAGAGGCCATGCGCCTGACCTTCTTCCACTGGGGGTTACACGCCTGGGCTATTTACGCGGTTGTGGCGCTGATCCTTGCGTTTTTCAGCTACCGCCACGGCCTGCCGCTGACACTGCGTTCCGCACTCTACCCGATTATCGGTGACCGTATTTACGGCGCAGCCGGTCACGCGGTGGATATTTTCGCTGTGGTCGGTACGGTATTCGGGGTCGCGACCTCCCTCGGCTTCGGCGTGTTACAGGTGAATGCCGGGCTGAATCATCTGTTCGGCCTGCCGCAGACAGAAACTGTTCAGGTGGTGCTGATTGTGGTGATCACCTCACTGGCCACGCTGTCGGTTGTGTCCGGTCTGGATAAAGGCATCCGTTTTCTGTCAGAGCTGAACCTCGGCCTGGCGGTTCTGCTGCTGATTATGGTCGGTGTATTAGGCCCGACCGTGCTGCTGCTGAAATCCTTTGTTGAGAACACCGGCGGCTATCTTTCTGAAATCGTCAGTAATACCTTTAATCTCTTTGCCTATGAGCCGAAGTCAGACGACTGGCTGGGCGGCTGGACCCTGCTTTACTGGGGCTGGTGGCTGTCGTGGTCGCCGTTTGTCGGGATGTTTATCGCGCGGATTTCACGCGGGCGCACCATCCGTGAATTTGTCTTCGGCGTGTTGTTTGTCCCGGCGGGCTTTACCCTGCTGTGGATGACCTTCTTCGGTAATACCGCCATTGATCTGATCAAAAATCAGGGTGCAACCGCCCTCGCCGCGGTGGTGAAAGAGGATGTGTCACTGGCACTGTTCCAGTTCCTCGAGTATTTCCCGTTCTCCACGGTGCTCTCTTTCTTTGCCATGCTGATGGTGATTGTCTTCTTCGTCACTTCCGCTGACTCCGGCGCGATGGTGGTGGATACCCTGGCCTCCGGCGGGGATACCCACACGCCGGTCTGGCAGCGGATCTTCTGGGCCGGACTGATGGGCGTGGTGGCGATCACTCTGCTGCTGGCCGGGGGATTATCCGCCCTGCAGACCGTAACTATCGCCAGCGCCCTGCCGTTTGCGGTTGTGCTGCTGTTCTCGATTTACGGACTGATCAAAGCCCTGCGGATTGATGTGCATAAACGCGACAGTCAGCAACTGGCGACCATTGCACCGACCGCCAGCCGCAACCCGATCCCGTGGCAGCGCCGTCTGCGTAATATCGGCTATTTCCCGAAACGTTCGCTGGTCAAACGCTTTATTGATGAAGTGGTGTCAGAGGCGATGGACATGGTGTCTCAGGAGCTGGAAAAACAGAGCACACCGAGCCATATCGACCGCAGCCGCGACGACCGGATCACCTTTGAGGTCGATCTGGGGGATGATATGAACTTTATCTATGAAACCCGGCTGCGCTATTACAATCAGCCGTCCTTTGCCCTTTCCGGTATGACCGACGAGGAAAAAGATGAGGAACACCGCTATTACCGCGCGGAAATCCATCTGAAAGAGGGCGGACAGGATTATGACATTATGGGCTGGAACAAGGAGCAGATTATTCATGACATCCTTGACCAGTACGAAAAACATATTCACTTCCTGCATCTGCTCGGCAAGAAGTAAGCCTGTCACTGTAAAAATGCCGCTCATCTGAGCGGCCTTTTTTTATTCTTCTTCGTTGTCGCGCTGCGGCAGTGCAACCAGGTCATCCAGCAGTGCATAGAGCTGGCGTACCTTCTCCGGTGTGAACTGTAATTCCAGCGCCTGATAGCCGGTCTCCACTTCCGCCTGCACACGGTGATACAGTGCCATGCCTTCGTCAGTCAGGGAGAGGTAGAGTTTGCGCTGATCACTGAGGGGCTTGAGGCGGTGGATAATGCCCGCTTTTTCCATCCGCGTCAGAATACCGGTCAGGCTGGGACGCAGAATACAGCTTTTCTGTGCCAGAAGATGAAAATCGAGCGACGGGGTCTTAGCCAGTATGCGAATGATCCGCCACTGCTGCTCCGTCAGTTGGTGTGCTTTCAGGGTCGGGCGAAAGTAGCCGAGGACCACTTCACGGGCCTGCAAAAGGGCGATAAGTAATGATTCATGCATAATGGGTAATTTCTCCGCGATGTACTCACATCATAAACATCGACGTTATCAAAAAAAGGCGCAATTTTATCGGGAAAATGCGCAATCAGACATCCTCTGTTAGAATAAAAAGCATATCAGTCACGAAGACCCAAAGGACTCTCCTTTTATTAACGCCATATTAACAATAAATCAATGGTCTTCTGCTGATATCTCAGTGCCCTCATCACTTTTTTGAGAAAACGCAACGGAGCTCTCTATGTTCACCTCATCGTTAACCGATCCTTCCTTTTCCCTGCTGCGCACCGGCGGCTATATCAATGGTCAGTGGACCGATGCACAGGATAAGGCCACGTTTGATGTGACCAACCCGGCCACCGGCGGACTGATCACCCGCGTCAGCGACCTCGGCGCACACGAAACCCGGCTTGCCATTGCCGCCGCTGAAAATGCCCTGCCGGGCTGGCGCGCCCTGACCGCCAAAGCCCGTGCGCAGATACTGCGCCGCTGGTTTTTTCTTGTCATGGAGAATCAGGAGGAACTGGCACAACTCCTGAGTCTGGAGCAGGGCAAACCACTGGCGGAATCACTCGGGGAAATCGCCTACGGTGCCAGCTTTATTGAATGGTTTGCCGAAGAAGGCAAGCGCGTGTACGGCGAAACCATTCCGGCCACACAGAGCGGACAGCGGATCGCCACCATACGCCAGCCGATCGGGGTGGTCGGTGCTATTACACCGTGGAACTTCCCGAATGCGATGATCACCCGCAAAGCCGCTCCGGCACTGGCGGCAGGCTGTACCATGGTGCTGAAACCGGCAGCGGAAACCCCGCTTTCCGCTCTGGCGCTGGCGGCACTCGCGGAACAGGCCGGTATTCCGGCCGGAGTGCTCAATGTTGTCACCGGGCTTGATGCGGCGGCTATCGGCGGCGAACTGACCACCAGCCCGGTCGTGCGCAAAATCTCCTTTACCGGCTCCACCCGTGTCGGCAAGCTGTTGATGGCGCAGAGTGCGGAGACGGTTAAAAAGCTCTCTCTCGAACTGGGCGGTAACGCGCCGTTTATTGTGTTTGATGATGCCGATCTCGATGCGGCGGTTGCCGGTGCCATGGCCGCCAAATTCCGTAACAGCGGGCAAACCTGTGTCTGCGCCAACCGTCTCTATGTGCAGGAAGGCGTGTATGATGCCTTTGCCGCGAAACTGGCGAAGGCTGTCAGTGCCCTGCATGTTGCGCCGTACACCGACGAAAAAGCACAACAGGGGCCGCTGATTAATGAGGCTGCTATCCGCAAAGTCAGTGAGCATATCGCCGATGCGATCAGCAAAGGTGCAACTGTTCTCAGCGGCGGGAAGCCGGCGGCACAGGGCGGACTATTTTTTGAGCCGACAGTTCTGACCGGTGTGACTTCAGACATGCTGGTGACCCGCGAGGAGACGTTTGGCCCGCTGGCACCGCTGGTGCGTTTCCGCGATGAGGAAGAAGCCATCCGCGCGGCAAATAACAGTGAGTTCGGTCTTGCCGCTTATTTCTATTCCCGCGATATCGGCCGGGTCTACCGCGTGGCTGAAGCCCTGGAGGCCGGAATGGTCGGTATTAATGAAGGGATTATTTCCACGGAAGTGGCACCGTTCGGCGGTATCAAGCAATCCGGCCTCGGCCGTGAAGGCTCCCGCCACGGTATTGATGACTATCTGGAAATCAAATACCTCTGCTTCGGCGGGATCCGTTAATCCCCGCTGACCACCGCCTGCGGCTGTCCTTCCGGCAGCCGCATTTTCTGACTCTCCCTTGTATTTTTCCCCGGCTATCATTAGACTGCGTATCATTCGCAAATAAGCAACAATTGCGTCACATTTTTTATCCCACCGGGAGTTGGTATGTCTTTGGATAATTCACAGCGTCTGTTGTTCCGCGACGCAATGGCGACACTCTCCGCTGCCGTCAATATCGTCACCACCGACGGCGACGCCGGGCGCGGCGGGCTGACCGCCACCGCGGTCTGCTCTGTCACGGATACGCCGCCGACCCTGCTGGTGTGCATCAACCGCAGCAGTGCGCTCAGTGAGGTGTTCAGAGCCAACGGACGTTTGTGTGTCAATGTGCTCACCCATGAACACCAGGCACTGGCGTGTGATTTTGCCGGGATGACCGGCCTGAGTATGGACGCGCGTTTTGCCGGTGATCACTGGCAGCCGGGAGCGCTGGGACAACCTTGTCTGCACGGCTCACTGGCCTGTCTGGAAGGCGTGGTGACTCAGGTGCAGGAAATCGGCACACACAATATCTTTATGGCAGAGATCAGCAATATTGATGTCCGCGACGAAGGTCACGGCCTGATTTACTTCCGCCGCGATTTCCGCACTGTCGAAACCGGTGATATCCCCGCTGCTGCAGTTGCCTGATCCTCTTTCATTATTGTCATAATATTCGTTAACACATCATGTGTTAACGAATCATTATTCATCAGAAAAATACCTGTTACAGTTTGTCATATTTAATTCCGCCCCCCTCCGGACAACAGAATAAATAACCATCAATCTGCTCAATACGCCATCAACAAAACCATTGCGGACTAATTATTGATGTCAATCTAATGAATTTTATTTCAATTATGATATTAATTATTGCAGTAAGTGTGATCTGTCTTTGAGATGCTCAGACAGCAATATATTAGTCTGAGCCCTTTGGCAAATACCCTGACAAATACGCAAACACTCAACCTTACGCAAGAGTTTATCTTTTAGCTTTGCCTCCGCGATGCCGGGAAGGCTTTTGCGTGATGAATAATTATTAATAAGAGGCATTAAACCATGAGTAAACCCGCGCAGGTTGGTTTGTTTAACCAACCCAAGCCATTCTTCATGATTTTTATCGTGGAGCTGTGGGAACGCTTCGGCTATTACGGTGTGCAAGGCATCCTGGCCGTCTACTTTGTTCAGAAACTGGGATTCAGTCAGGAACAGGCATTCATCACCTTCGGGGCATTCGCCGCGCTGGTATACGGTCTGATCTCCATCGGTGGTTACGTCGGTGACCACGTCCTCGGGACCAAACGGACCATCATCTTAGGGGCCATCGTGATGGCTGTCGGTTATTTTATGACCGGCCTGTCTATCATGCACCCGGATCTGATTTTCTACGCACTGGGTACCATTGCTGTCGGTAACGGCTTATTCAAAGCCAACCCGGCCAGTCTGCTGGCAAAATGCTATCCGCCGAAAGACCCGCGTCTGGACGGGGCATTCACCCTGTTCTATATGTCGATCAACATCGGCTCTCTGATTTCCCTGTCACTGGCACCGGTTATCGCGGACAAATACAGCTATACCGTTACTTATAACATCTGTGGTATCGGCCTGCTGATCGCCCTGGCGGTCTTCCTGTTCTGTCAGAAAATGGTGCGTAATATCGGTTCCGAGCCGGATCACAAACCAATAAAATTCGGCAGCCTGCTGGTCGTCATCGCCGGTAGTGTGGCAACTGTTTTCCTGTGTGCATGGTTACTGCACAACGTCATTATTGCCAACTATGTGTTACTCGGCGTCACCGCTGTGGTTATCTTCTTCTTCTTCCGCGAAGCTTTCAAACTGAAAGGTGTTGAGCGGAACAAGATGTATGTGGCGTTTGTTCTGATGCTGGAAGCGGTTATCTTCTATGTGCTGTATGCCCAGATGCCGACTTCACTGAACTTCTTCGCTATCTATAACGTACATCACACCATTATGGGTATTGATGTGCATCCGGTCAGCTTCCAAGCACTGAACCCGTTCTGGATCATCGTACTGAGCCCGGTTCTGGCTTACTTCTACAGCAAGATGGGCGCACGCGGCAAAGACTTCTCCATGCCGGGTAAATTCACCATCGGTATGTTCTGCTGCTCCGCCGGTTTCCTGACAGCCGCTGCTTCCGGTATGTGGTTTGCCGATGCGTCCGGTCTGACATCTCCGTGGTTTATCGTTCTGGTTTACTTCTTCCAGGCAGTTGGTGAGCTGATGATCAGTGCGCTGGGTCTGGCGATGGTGGCTGCGTTCGTTCCGCAGTACCTGATGGGCTTTATTCTCGGGATGTGGTTCCTGACCCAGGCAATGGCAACACTGCTGGGCGGCTACGTGGCGACCTTTACCGCACCACCGGAAGGCGTGACTGATCCGCTTCAGACTCTCGGTATCTACACCGATGTGTTTGGTAAAATCGGTATCGCAACGGCGGTTGCCGGCCTGATTATGTGGGCTATCGTACCGAAACTGAACAAAATCATGAAAGAAGAAAAAACAGCCTGATTGTGTTAACCGGTGCGGCGGCACCGGTTTTCCGTCTCGTTTGCGTAATGACACGCTGTTCTGCATAACCCGGGCTATCCGGGTTTTTTATTATCTCCCCGTCCTGCTTTTCTGCCCGGTTTCACATTTTCCCGCACGCCATTTCTCAAATATTGCTATCCCTGCTATACGTTAATTAACTATTAATTAACAAATAGTCAATCAATCCCTCATACAAAACCCTGCACGATCAACGGAGATAATAATGATAACCCCATGGCGAACACCTGTTCTTCTGCTCTCTCTGCTGCTTTCCCCGCAATTGTATGCCGCTTCCGAACCCGCCGCTGAAGCCCGCAACGGGATGGTGGTCTCTTCCCAGCATCTGGCGTCACAGGCCGGGGCTGATATTCTGAAAGCCGGCGGTAACGCGGTGGATGCTGCAGTGGCTGTCGGCTACGCTCAGGCGGTGGTGAATCCCTGCTGCGGTAATATCGGCGGCGGCGGCTTTATGACCCTGCATCTGGCAGACGGAAAAAATATTTTCATCAATTTCCGCGAAACAGCCCCGGCGTCCGCTTCTGCGGATATGTATCTCGATAAAGACGGCAATCTGATCAAAGATGCCAGCCTGTACGGCTATCTCGCCGCCGGGGTTCCGGGTACGGTAAAAGGGCTTGATTATGCCCTGGAAAAATACGGTACCATGAAACGGGAGCAGGTGATGGCTCCGGCGATAAAACTGGCCCGTGACGGTTTTATCCTGACCCGCGCAGATACCGATGTGCTGGACACCACCACCGCCCGCTTTAAGCAGGATCCGGAAGCAGCGCGGATTTTCCTTAAACCTGACGGCTCCGCATTCCAGCCCGGCGACCGGCTGATTCAGACCGATCTGGCCAATACCCTGGAGCGCATCGCCAAAGAAGGCCCTCCCGCCTTTTATGAAGGGGAAATCCCGCAAATCGTGGAAAAAGCCTCTCAGGCAGGCGGCGGTAAGCTGACAGCCAAAGATTTTGCGGATTACACTATTTCTGAGGTTGCGCCGGTCACCTGTACCTATCGCGGCTATGAATTTATATCTGCCCCGCCGCCGAGCTCCGGTGGTGTGACTATCTGCCAGACCCTGAATATTCTGGAAGGTTATGATCTGAAAGCAATGGGCTTTAACTCGGCGGATTATATTCACACTCTGACAGAGGCAATGCGCCATTCGTATATGGATCGCAACACCTTCCTCGGTGACCCGGCGTTTGTGAAAAACCCGACCGAAAAACTGACCAGCAAAGCCTATGCGGAAGAGCTGCGCAAAGAAATCATTCCGGGCAAAGCCACACCTTCCGCTCAGGTGCAGCCGGGTACAGGCCCGCATGAAAAACCGGAAACCACACACTATTCCGTGGTGGATAATAAAGGCAATGCGGTTTCCACCACCTATACCATCAACGGTCGTTTCGGTGCGGTGGTGATCCCGCCGGGTACCGGTTTCTTCCTCAATGATGAAATGGATGATTTCACCACCAAAATCGGCGAGAAGAATATGTACGGCCTGGTTCAGGGTGAGCGCAACGCGATTGCCCCGGGCAAACGTCCGCTTTCCTCCATGAGCCCGACCATTGTCACCAAAGACGGTAAGATTTTCCTGGTGCTCGGTTCGCCGGGCGGCTCACGGATCATCTCTATCACTCTGCAGACCGCGCTGAATATTATCGATCACGGCATGGCACCGCAGGAAGCTGTGAATGCGCCGCGTATCCACCATCAGTGGCTGCCGGATGAGGTGTATTACGAGCAGCGCGGTGTGTCAAAAGACTCACTGAATCTGCTGGATAAAATGGGTTATAAGATGGTTGAACAGACACCGTGGGGTGCCGCCGAGCTGATTATGGTGGGGTTACCGGGTGCCGCCGGAGTCAGTGCGGACTCTTCCGGCAATGATGCCGCCGTGTCCGGTAAGGTGCGGGAAGGCTATTTATACGGTGCCAACGATGTGCGCCGTCCGGCCGGGGAGGCAGCAGGAGTCGAGTAATCTCCCGGCCGGATTTGTAAACGCAGCATGCCCTGTCCGTCACGGACAGGGCATTTTTTACGGCAACCAGCTGATATCAATAATTAAATATTAACACCGTGCTGAGACGCTAATGCAGACAGACCACCGGCGAAGCCCTGGCCGACGGCTTTGAATTTCCACTCTGTACCGTGACGGTACAACTCACCGAAGACCATCGCGGTTTCTGTTGATGCATCTTCAGACAGGTCGAAACGGGCAATTTCACTGCCGTTATCATTGTTACAGATACGGATGAAGCTGTTGCTGACCATACCGAAGTTCTGTTTACGTGCTTCCGCATCATAAATCGTGACGGAGAAGACCAGTTTTTTCACATCTGCCGGAAGGGTGTTCAGGCTGATTTTAACCTGCTCATCATCACCGTCGCCTTCACCGGTGCGGTTGTCGCCCTGGTGCTCCACCGCGCCGCACGGGCTGGTTTTGTTATTAAAGAAGATGAAATGGCTGTCGGATAATACTTTTCCGTCGTCACCCACCATAAATACAGATGCGTCGAGGTCAAAATCCTGACCATCAGTCACACGCGCATCCCAGCCCAGACCAACCATCGCCACGCTCATTGACGGGGCTTCTTTGGTCAGGGAGACGTTACCACCTTTTGTAAGAGAAACTGCCATTTTCGGACTCCTGCTGCGGATTATAAAGAGGGCTGGTTATCAGCCCGCTGAAAAAAATACTCAGGACGCGTTGATACCGTACTGTGCACAGACTGATGACAGACCACCGGCATAACCCTGGCCGACGGCACGGAATTTCCACTCGGCTCCGTGACGATAGAGTTCACCGAACAGCATCGCGGTTTCAGTGGAGGCATCCTCAGTCAGGTCATAACGGGCGATTTCGGTATTGGTATCATCATTGACCAGGCGGATAAATGCGCCGGATACCTGGCCGAAACTCTGACGGCGGGTCTGCGCGTCATGGATAGTGACCACGAAGACGATTTTGTCGATCTCCGCCGGAATCATATCCAGTTTGATGATCAGAGATTCATCATCACCATCGCCCTGGCCAGTGCGGTTGTCGCCGGTATGGGTGACTGAACCGTCAGATGAACGCAGGTTGTTATAGAAAATAAAGTCTGCATCGCCACGCACTTTACCGGCGGCGGTCAGCAGAAAGGCAGAGGCATCAAGGTCGAAATCCTGACCATCTGTGGAACGAACATCCCAGCCTAAGCCAATCAGGACGTTTTTCATTGAAGGGGCTGTTTTGCTCAGCGACACGTTACCACCTTTAGAAAGAGAAACGCTCATTTCACTTACTCCTTAGTTAAATCAGTGACGGGTGGCGGATAATTACTTATCCGCACTTTCCGTTTTTTCCGGGAAAACAAAGCTGGCGATAATACCCAGTGCCAGGACCCCGAGCACCACGAACAGGCTGCTGGTGGCCGAAATATGTAATCCGTGACCCCAGAGGCTGTCTGTCGCATTCAGACCCAGTTTCACCGCGATAAAGAACAGTAACGCAATAACCGCTTTTTCCAGGTGAACCAGATACTGCTTCAGTGCTTCCAGGACAAAGTACAGGGTACGCAGGCCGAGGATCGCGAACATCATGGCGCTGTAAACAATCAGTGGCTCACGGCTCACCGCGATAATCGCCGGTACGGAGTCAAACGCAAACATCACATCGGACAGTTCCACCACGGCCACACACAGCATCAGCGGTGTGGCATACAGAGCGGCTTTTTTACCGCGTCCGATAGTGACGTCCTTGTTCTCCGGTTTTGCCAGCTCGGCATCCACTTCTTTCTGGGTCAGCAGGAAGGCGTGTCCGCTCAGTTTCGGCCAGATCGGGAACAGTTTTTTCACCATCCGGTAAGCAATGTGCTGCGAGTAATCTTCAATCTCTTCCTTATCTTCGCGGTTACGCAGCATCATGACAGCGGTCCAGGCGACGATCAGGGCGAAAATCACTTCCACATACGGCCCCAGGCTCAGCAGACCGGTACCTATCGCCACGAAAATCCCGCGGAAAACGATAGCCCCGATAATGCCCCAGTACAGCACCCGGTGGCGGAAACGATCCGGAACCGAGAACCAGGAGAAAATCGCCATCATCACAAACAGGTTGTCGACCGACAGCACTTTCTCAAGCGCATAACCGGTGACGAACAGGCTCGCAACTTCCGAACCGTGGTGGATATAGAGAAACCCGGCAAAACCCATTGCCACAGCAACCCAGAAAACAGACCAGATTGCCGCATTTTTCAGTGAAACCGGCTTATCGCCCCGGTGCATAAACAAATCAATAAAAATCGCACCGATTGCGAGGATGACGAAAACGGTGACTGTTTCCATCGGAAAACCGATATGTGTTGATTCCATAATTAACCCTTAGGTATAAAAATCAGAGACCGAACTCTGCCGGGTCAAACCCCAGAGCAGCGGCGATCTCTTTTACTGCTTTCTGCTCATCCTGATCGAAGTTACCGTCACTCTTCGCGACTGCAATCCCGACACGCACCGCTAACTGCGCTGCTTCCGGCTGATCCTTCAGCGCCAGGATATATTTCATGGTTTCACCTTTGCCGATTTCCATGTCGAAATCGAAACTGGTGACCAATTTGTTGAAAAATGTAATGACTTCTTCGGTTTCAAATACTTTCAGTTCTTCAGAGGATTTCAGAAAACCGATCATTTTCTGTTTTTCTTCCGCACTGACCCCGTCACTGGAAACCGCAATACGGGCACAGACAGCGATCGTACCTTCCATAAACTTACGGTTTCTGAAACGGCTGACCTGTTTTGTCAGCTCTTCGCGGCCTGAATTAAACGCACTTTTGACCCGGTTAAGTATACTCATTGCTGTATCCTCACTTAAATTATTTCGAGCCGGCTTTCCAGCGGAAACCCCACCCGAATGCTTCATCCATATCGCTTTGATTTTTAAAGAAACGGTTAAGGCGTTCGACTTTTATCGCCCCGTTCTCATTGACCAGGCGGGCAATCGCGCACATGGTGCGGCGGTCGTCCCCTTCTGTCAGCCGGGTTTCCACCGGCGGCTGCTCCGGTACAAAGACCGTCACCACGCCATCTGTTTTGTCCCAGCTCGGTACGCCCTGATAAATAAAGGCGTAGATGAGAATTTGGCGGATGTGTTTCCACTCGCCGCCGTTGATATGCAGCCACTCACCTTCTGAAACCGCGCCGGTACGATCATCGCCCTGCAGCTGAATAAAGGGTTCACGCCGGTAATCACCAAATGCATTACCCAGCGCCTGAATCACCGATTTCTGACCATTCTGTAACTCAACGAATGCGCCCAGATCCAGGTCAATCCCCTTGTTGCCGCCACCGAACACATTGCTGAGGAAGCCCCCGGAGTTGCTGCTCTGAGTGTCCCGGTGCCAGTTCAGATTAATGCGGATTTCACCGAAGTTATCCCGCTTGCTCAGACTGATTGACGGCTTTTCTTTGCTCAGCGATATCTTGCTTAAACTGATTTTACTTTCTGCCGGTTTTGGTGCAGGCGCTGCTGCCGGTGCGGACTCTGCCGCCACATCCACCCCGAAGTGCTCCGCCAGCGGTTTCAGTCCGCCGTTGAAGCCCTGGGCAACAAAGCGGAATTTCCACTCATTATTACGGCGGTACAGTTCACCGAGGATCAGTGCCGCTTCCTGACGACCGGCGGTGTCCACAATGCCGCTGAGCAGTTTTTCATGATCCGCCTCAACCTGAACTTCCAGGCTGCGCAGACCGGCAACAGTCTGCCCGCCGTCACAGGTGACCACAAACGCAACTTTCTGCACATCCTGACGCAGACGGCTGACATCCGCCGTAAAGACGGTATTGTTGCCGTTCTGCTGCCAGCTGATGGTGTTGTCATCATTCTGCGGCTGGCCGTAGAAGACCATGTCCGGATCGCCCTGCACTTTGCCGTCAGCATACAGACGGAACGCAGAGGCATCCGCCGCCGCACCGGACAGCACCGTAATCCGCAGTGTTTTCAGCGGTACGGGCGCATTCGCCCCGGGCGTCATGTTCATCAGCGCACCACCGTACTGACTATGTCGGAAGACATGTCGTCAATCGTGCGGCCGCGGCATGCAGCACCGTGGGCGGTAAAGTTCCACTCACCGCCGCTGCGGCACAGAGAGGCGATCACGATACCGGTGTGTGAGCCCTGTTCATTCAGCTGATAACGCACCAGCTCTTTACCGCTCTGATCCAGCACACGGCAGAAAGCATTTTCCACATCGTTAAATGTCTGACCACGGAAGCTGTTCACCGTAAAGGCCAGATATTCGGTATTCTGCGGCAGACGGTTCAGATCCACACGGATCACTTCATCATCGCCGTCACCCTCACCGGTCAGGTTATCCCCTTCGTGGATCACGGATTTACAGTCTGATTTCAGTTTGCGGAACCAGATGGTGTCGAGAATACGGCCGTTTTTATCCAGCAGAATGCAGCTGGCATCCAGATCAATGGAGTCGTTACCGCCGCCGAACAGCGAACCGAGAAAACCTTTCTTTTTCTGAACAGGATCCCAGCCGAGACCGAAATGCAGCTGATTTAATGCGGCAGATGCCTTGCTGAGAGATACCGTCTGATTCTTCGTCAATGAAACCATATTTTCATTCCTTAAACGGGAGATAAAACCCGGCAACAGGTGCTGGTGATAATGAATTTTAAAAAATCATATCATGACGGAGTTCTTTGGCAAGATATATTTAAAATTAAATTAATAATGCAGATTAAACATATAGTTAATATAGAAATAATGACATTCACAGTTATAACCAATGTCAGGTTTAGTCAGCGGATTGTCAATTTAAACACAATCATAATATGATTGACATGTAAATTAATCCTAAATAAACTCGCTCCTAATCTATCGGATAAAACAGAACAGGAATAAACAATAATGGTGCATGCGATCTGGCTGACGGAAGGACTCTCTTCTCAGCGTGACTTGATCCGGAATATCAGGCTGTTCGCACAGACATTACAGGTTGATCTCACGATTTTTGCCTCTCACCGGCAGCCCCGCCATGAGATCCTGTCAGAGGCGGATTTTTCCCTGACTGAACCGGCTGATGAAAATGAGCGGCTGGCGTTTATCCTGTCTGTTACGGAGAAATACGGTATTCAGGTAATCCACGCCGGGCGGAATATCCCGTGGTTTGAAACGCACAGAAACACTATCACGGCTTCCGGCCCCCGGCTGATAACCGGTGTCGCCTCTCTGTCTGATTACGCCGTGGCGGATGATAAAGTCCGCTTTGCTGCTGAGATGGCATCACACGGCCTGCCGGTTGTGCCTTCTGTGCAGATTACCTCTGCGGCGCAATTGCGTGATGCACTCGCTCATTCCCCGTTTCCGGGGCTGCCGCTGTGTATTAAACCGGTTCAGGGTATTTACGGTGCCGGTTTCTGGCAGTTTGATGACAACGCACAGCCGATGGCCATGTTCACAAACCCTGAACGGCGGATCACCACACCGCAGCAGTATTTGTCCGCCCTTGAAAGCGCTGACAAATGCCCCGCGCAGGTACTGATGCCTTATTTGCCCGGCCCGGAGTATTCCGTGGATATTCTGGCGGATAACGGTGAGGTGCTGGCTGCTGTTGCACGGCGCAAAGAAGGCTCCCTGCAATACCTTGAACATGACGGTGCTGCATTTGAGCTGGCCTGCGCCTGTGCGCGGGTGATGAAAGCCGACGGACTGGTGAATGTGCAGACCCGCCATGACCATCACGGGCAGCCGCTGCTGCTGGAAATCAATATGCGGCCGTCCGGTGGTATCGGTTATACCGCGCTGAGCAGGGTGAATCTGCCGGGCCTGTTTGCCCTGTACAGTACCGGGCTGCTCAGTGCGGATGAGGTCAGAGAATATAACCGCACTGCATTCCGTCCGGCAATTGTCCGCCCGCTGACCGAAGCCGTCAGCTACCCGTCTTCCCTGAACAATGCAATACACTGAGGTCACTATGCCCGGTTTTTCCCGTCCCGGTCACCACCGGTTCACCCTGACCACCGGCACGCTGGAAGTCCGCAGCGACGCCAGCCCGGAAACCCTGAACGCCCTGTTCGGGATTGCGGAGCGGCGTAACCCGAAACGGGCATTTCTGTTTGTCAGCAAAGTGCTGGGCCGTCATATCCCGGTCGAGCCGGAAATCATGCGCGGTGTTTACCGCCGCCTCAGTGAGCAGTTTCCGCAGGATCTGCCGCAGCCGCTGCTGGTTATCGGTATGGCGGAAACCGCTGTCGGTCTGGGAGCCGGCGTATACAGCGAAATCCGCCGTCAGTACCCGGAATCCCTGTATCTCTCTTCCACCCGCCATCCGGCGGACGGTGAACTGCTGTGTGAATTTAAAGAAAATCACAGCCACGCCACGGATCATCTGCTCTATTTCCCGGCCGATCCGCAGCTGAAAACCCGGCTGCAACAGGCAAAAACCCTGGTGCTGGCAGATGATGAAGCGACCACCGGCAATACGTTTACCAATTTGCTGACTGCATTGCATGAAAGCGGTCAGCTGCCTGATTTACAAAAGGTTGTGACTGTCACACTGACGGACTGGCGTGAGGATCCGGCCACTGTTCAGCACGGGCTGCCGTTGCGGCATGTCTCTCTGATCAGCGGCAGCTGGCGCTGGGAAGCTGATCCGGATGCGGCCCTGCCGGAGATGCCGGATGTGAATGTCAGCGCTGCGGGAGCCGTGCCAATCCGCCGTCCGCTGACGCGGGTGCGGCTCGGTCTGCATGATCCGCACACCGGTTTTGGCAGTACGGTGACGACCGCACCCGGTGAGCGGCTCCTGGTGCTCGGCTCCGGGGAGTTTGTCTGGCAGCCGTTCCTGCTGGCCGAACGGCTGGCAGAGGCCGGAGCGGATGTAAAATTCAGCGCCCTGACCCGCTCCCCGATAGCCCCGGGCGGTGCCATTGAATCCGTTATTTCCTTCACGGATAACTACGGGCTGGGGATCCCCAATTATCTCTACAATGTGGCACATCAGTCATTTAACCGCATTCTGCTGTGCACAGAAACGGATCCGGCGGCGTTTGATCCGCAGTTATTACAGGCGCTGGCCCGCTGTGCGCCGCTGACGGAGGTGATTTATGACGACTAAACCGGTGATCCTGAGCGACCTGGATGACACCCTGTTCCAGACAAAACGCAAAATGACACAGGAGCAGGCACTTACGCCGTTTCGCACCGGTGCGGTTGACCGCACATTACAACCGCGCAGTTTTATGACGGAAGAACAGGCCATGCTGACAGACTGGCTGCTGGCGCATGCCGATCTCATTCCGGTTACGGCACGCGGTACGGAGGAACTCCGCCGCGTCACTATCCCGTTCCGCTCTTATGCGATAACCACGCACGGCGCGGTGATCCTGCGACCGGACGGTTCGCCGGAACCCGGCTGGCAGTCTGAAATGCTGACCGCCCTCGGCCCTTACTGTGAACGGCTGTTGTCACTTCAGCAGTTTTGTACTGAGCGGATGACAGAGCGCGGTATTGATGCATGGGCGCGCATTAATTATGAATACGATGATGTGCCGGTCTATCTGGTGATGAAACACACTGACAGTACCCGCACAGCGGAACTCTATGCCGTTGCCGCAGAGATTGAACAACAGTTTCCGGCAGACGGATTTTACATCCACCGCAACGGCAACAATATCGCCTGGCTGCCGGATCCGGTAGAAAAAGGCCATGCTGTTACGTACCTGCTGACGTTATTACGGGCAGAGCGCGGCACCTTTCCAGTTATCGGCCTCGGCGACAGCCTGAGTGATTACCGCTTTATGAAACACTGTACCTGGTTCGGGATGCCGTCCCGCAGTCAGTTTGCGGAGGCAGTCGCCGCCCGGATTTTCAGTGAGGTATCCTATGTATAATTTCCTGCCGTTCTCAGGCAGTTATCTGCCGGATGATGTGCAGTTTCTGCTCCGGCCGGTCACCATTGATATGACCCCGGTGGAACTGAAAGAGCAGCTTATTCAGTCCGGACAGAAACACTATTCCGATATGCTCAGCCAGGAGCCCGCTCCCACAGACTGGCATCTTGATCTGTTTAACCGCGCACTGAAAAAAGGTGCACCGCGTCTGGCGCGGGATGTGAGCGCCCTCGCCCGTACACTGGGTGACTATTTTGCAGATCAGCCGGTTGTGCTGGTCAGCCTGGTCCGCGCCGGTGTGCCGTTAGGGGTGATGCTGCATCAGGCGCTGCGTGATGCGGGAAAAATCTCACACCATTACGGCATCAGTATTATCCGCGATCGCGGTATTGATACGGCGGCGCTGGAGTGGATCGAACACCATCACGGCACCGCCGGTATTGTGTTTGTTGACGGCTGGACAGGTAAAGGCGCCATCACCGGTGAACTGATCCGCTCCCTGAAAGACAGACCCGGCTACCCGGTCGATCCGCGCCTGGTGGTGCTGGCCGATCCTGCCGGATGCGCCTGGCTTTCCGCTGCTGATGATGACTGGCTGATCCCCTCCGGGATTATGGGGGCGCCGGTTTCCGGGCTGATCTCCCGCTCTGTCTGGTCATATACCGGTCCGCACGGCTGTGTGCATTGTGAGCATTTACAACCTTATGAGTGCAGCCGGACACTCACCGATACTGTTGCCGCGCTGCGCCGTCAGGAAACCGCGGCTCCGGCTGCGGCCTTCCCGGAGCCGGACACCAAAACAGCACTGCGGAAAAAAAGCCGTGCGGTGATCACTGCACTGGCTGAACGCTGTGGTGTCAACGATCTGAACAGAATCAAACCCGGTATTGCCGAAGCCACCCGTGCTGTCCTGCGCCGGGTGCCGGATCACGTCTTTGTGCGCGACTGCACAGAGCCGGATGTGGAATTGCTGCTTTATCTCGCCCGTCAGAAAGGGATCACTATCACGGAAGCCGGCGATGCCCTCGGGCAGTACCGCGCCGTCACTATTATCAGGAAGGTATCACCATGACCCGACGTCTCTCCCCGTGGAATTTAGGGGCCTCACTCTATATGCCCGCCACCCGCACCGATATCACGGATGCGATTATCAGTAATAAAATCAGCGGACTGCGTTCACTGATTATTTGTCTGGAAGATGCGGTCAGTGAGGCGGATATCCCGCAGGCACTGGAGAATTTACAGGGCATCCTGGCCGCGCTGACAGCGGAAAAACAGCGTGCCGGAAACCAGAACTGGCCGCTGGTGTTTATCCGTCCGCGTCACCCGGAAATGGGATTGTGGCTGCGCGAGCACTGCGATCTCAGTGCCGTTGACGGGCTGGTGCTGCCTAAGTTCACACAGAAAACGCTGCCGGTCTGGTGGCTGGTGGTGAAAAACACCCCGCTGTGTATGATGCCGACCCTGGAAACAGAAGAAGTCTGTGATGTGGTGCAGATGCGGGAACTGGCGCAGGTACTTAAATCCCATCCCTGCCATGACAAAATCATCGCACTGCGTATCGGCGGCAATGATCTGATGAATGTGATTTCCCTGCGCCGCCCGCGTCATCTCACCCTGTATGACGGCCCGATGGGTTATGTGATTAAAATGCTGGTCTCTGTTTTCGCCCCGCACGATTTCGCCATGACCGCACCGGTCTGCGAGCATATTGATGATCACGATGTCATGACACGGGAACTGGCGCTGGATATCGCTCACGGACTGGTGGGTAAAACTGCTATCCACCCGAATCAGGTGGCAGTGATTGAGCAGGCGCTGCGGGTCTCCGCTGATGAGCACGCGGATGCACTGCGGATCCTCAACTCCACACAGGCGGTATTCAAGTCACTGGGAGCTATGTGCGAACCGGCGACACACCGGCGCTGGGCATCTGCCATTCTGGCCCGTGCACGGGTGTACGGGATCGCACAGCGGAAAACAGACGGACAGCCGTTTAAAACACAAAACGGGTGAAACTGAGGACAGAAATATCATCAGACTGAATATCCTGCACTATTATATCTGAATGCCTTGATATATCCTGATCAGCTGATTAAATAGAACTGTTATGCGGAACAGCCGTTTCCGGCATAACAGCGGCTTTGTCTCTTTGTTTTTATACAGGTGTCCCCAGACTATGCAATTAAGCACACGACAGGTTCGTTTATTCACCCTGGCAACCCTGCTCGGTACCGGAAAACCGGTTCCGTCAGATGAAATCCTGGCGACACTCCGCTGCTCAGAGGCAACTCTGACCCGTACTTTCAAAGAGTTACGTGATACCTGGTCAGCGGAAATCCGCTACCGCAAAGCCTCACATACCTATGAAATGACTGACTCCGGCACACTGGATCGCAAAACACTGAAAAAGATGAGCGAAGAGCTGGAAAACCATAACGGTCAGAAATCGGTGTATTACAGCGGGAAAGTGTCACTGGATAAAGAGAAGAAGAAGGCGGTTTCGCTGTCACTGACCGGCACAACCGTCCGGAAAATAGCGCATTTATCTATGCTCTCCGGCAAAACCCGCAGTGACGCGGTAGAGATGCTGGTCAATCTTCATATCGATGAGTTAATTGAATCGATAATCCGGCGGAATGAAAGCCAGCAGAAAAAATAATCCGTAAAAAAAATCGCCCGGCAATACCGGGCGATTTTATTATTCACGCAACAAATTACAGAACGTTAACGCAGTTCAGTTCTTTGAATGCTTTTTCCAGACGTTCGATCATTGTCTGCTGACCGGCACGTAACCATGCACGCGGGTCATAGTATTTTTTGTTCGGCTTGTCTTCGCCTTCCGGGTTGCCCAGCTGGCCCTGCAGATAACCTTCATTTTTCTGGTAGTAGTGCAGGATACCTTCCCAGGTCGCCCACTGAGTATCGGTATCGATATTCATTTTCACCACACCGTAACCCACTGCTTCTTTGATTTCTTCCGCAGTAGAGCCGGAACCGCCGTGGAAAACGAAATCCAGGCTGTTGTGCGGCAGGTTATATTTCTCAGAGACGTAGTCCTGAGAGTTACGCAGAATTTTTGGTGTTAACTGCACGTTACCCGGCTTGTATACACCGTGTACGTTACCGAATGACGCCGCGATAGTGAAACGCGGGCTGATGGCATTCAGTTTTTCATAGGCATACGCCACATCTTCCGGCTGGGTGTACAGCGCGGAGTTATCGAGGTGGGAGTTATCCACGCCGTCTTCCTCACCGCCGGTGCAGCCCAGTTCGATTTCCAGGGTCATACCGATTTTCGCCATACGGGTCAGGTACTTGCTGCAAATCTCAATGTTTTCTTCCAGTGACTCTTCTGACAGATCGATCATGTGAGAAGAGAACAGTGGTTTACCGGTTGCGGCAAAATGTTTTTCACCGGCATCCAGCAGGCCGTCTAACCACGGCAGTAATTTCTTCGCACAGTGGTCAGTATGCAGAATGACCGGCACGCCGTAATGTTCCGCCATCTGATGCACATGATGCGCACCGGAAATAGCACCCAGAACAGCGGACTGCTGGCCTTCGCCTTTGAAACCTTTACCGGCGATAAATGCGGCACCGCCGTTTGAGAACTGAACAATAACAGGCGCACGGACTTTGGCCGCTGCTTCCAATACGGCGTTGATCGAGTCTGTCCCGACGCAGTTTACCGCTGGCAGTGCAAAATTATTCTCTTTGGCTACCGCAAAGATTTTCTGAACATCATCGCCAGTGACGACACCGGGTTTTACAAAATCAAAAACTTTAGACATGTCAAATTTCCTGTATTGGTCTTTCGGAAGTTGTCACGGGCAGCTCACACCGCCCGTTATTGTCATCTGATTATGACTGTTACTGTTTTGCACGTTCTTCGAGCATGACAACGGCAGGCAGTTTTTTGCCTTCGACGAATTCCAGGAATGCGCCGCCGCCGGTAGAGATGTAAGAGATTTTGTCAGCAATGCCGAATAAATCGATAGCAGCCAGGGTATCACCGCCGCCTGCGATAGAGAATGCGTCGCTGTCAGCAATGGCGTTAGCCACGATTTCAGTTCCTTTACGGAAGTTCGGGAACTCAAACACGCCGACCGGGCCATTCCACAGAATGGTTTTGGCATTTTTCAGGATTTCAGCCAGGTGCAGTGCGGATTCATCACCGATATCCAGAACCTGCTCGTCATCTTTGATGTCATTGGCTGATTTCAGCACCGCTTCTGCGGTTTCTGAGAACTCAGTCGCCACACGGACATCAACCGGTACCGGGATATCACAGCTGCTGAGTAATTTTTTCGCTTCCGGAATCAGGTCATCTTCATACAGTGAACGGCCGACATTGTGCCCTTCCGCTGCGATAAAGGTGTTGGCGATACCGCCGCCGACAATGATCTGATCCGCGATTTTGGACAGAGAATCCAGTACGGTCAGTTTGGTGGAGACTTTAGAACCGCCGACAATCGCCACCATCGGGCGTGCCGGGTTATCCAGCGCTTTGCCGAGTGCATCCAGTTCCGCCCATAACAGCGGACCGGCACAGGCGACAGGGGCAAATTTTGCCACGCCGTGAGTCGATGCCTGGGCGCGGTGTGCAGTCCCGAATGCATCCATCACGAAAATATCACACAGAGATGCATACTGTTTTGACAGGGTTTCGTCGTCTTTTTTCTCGCCTTTGTTAAAGCGGACGTTTTCCAGCACCACCAGCTCACCGGCGTTCAGCTCCAGACCATTGAGGTAATCTTTTTCCAGGCGCACCGGGCAGCTCAGTTTATCTGCCAGATAATCAACAACCGGTTTCAGTGAAAACTCTTCGTTGTATTCCCCTTCAACCGGACGGCCGAGGTGAGAGGTCACCATGACTTTGGCACCCTGTTTCAGTGCGGCTTCGATTGTCGGGAGCGAGGCACGGATACGTGCATCAGAGGTAACTTTGCCATCTTTGACAGGAACGTTCAGGTCAGCACGGATAAAAATACGTTTACCCGCCAGATCCAGATCGGTCATCTTAATTACGGACATGGTGAATCCTCTTGTTGATTCTCTTATCAGTTAAATTGTGTTCAATTTTCTGCCGGGGCACGCCGTCCCTCAGTGAAAACCAGCCTCAGCCATTGCCAGAGTGGTATCCAGCATACGGTTCGCAAAGCCCCATTCGTTATCGCACCAGACCAGCATTTTTATCAGATGCTGTCCGCTGACGCGGGTCTGGGTGCCGTCAACGATAGCACTGTGCGGATCATGGTTAAAATCCGCCGAGACTAACGGTAACTCTGTGTAGTCCACTATACCACGAAATGCCCCCGTCGCTGCGTTTTGCAGAAGGCGGTTTACATCCTGCGTGGTGACATTACTTTTTACGGTGACGCTCAAATCAATCGCCGTCACATTAATTGTAGGCACCCGGACCGAAATCGCCTCAAAATGATCCTCAAATTTCGGGAAAATCCGCCGGATCCCCGCAGCCAGTTTGGTATCCACCGGAATGATGGAGTGCCCGGCCGCCCGCGTGCGCCGTAAATCACTGTGATACGCATCAATCACCGGCTGGTCATTCATCGCCGCGTGAATGGTGGTCACTGTACCGGACTCGATGCCGAATCCCTCATCCAGTAATTTTATCACCGGAATGATGCAGTTGGTGGTACAGGACGCATTCGATACAATTTTATCCTGCGCCGTCAGTGTGTCATGGTTAACGCCGTAGACAATAGTGGCATCCAGGTCATTACCGCCGGGATGGGAAAACAGCACTTTTTTCGCGCCGCCGGCGATATGTGCCAGCCCGTCATCACGGGAGCCGTACACGCCGCTGCAGTCCAGCACCACATCCACACCGAGTTCCTTCCAGGGCAGCTGGTGAATATCCGCTTCATGCAGGATGCGGATGGTGTCATCACCGACTTTCAGCACATTTTTTTCTTTCAGCTGTACCGGTTTAAAAAAGCGTCCGTGGCTTGTGTCATATTGAAGTAAGTGTGCAATACCTTCGGAATCCGCCAGCTCATTAATAGCAACAACGGTAATCTGCGTGTTACGCCCGGTTTCATACAACGCCCGCAGCACACTCCGCCCGATTCGCCCAAACCCGTTGATTGCAATTTTTATTGTCATAGTATCCTCAGAAATAGCCAAATTATCAGCGGACTAAGAATAACGGACTCACGGGTTTTTGTACGGGGTATTTATCATAGAAACCGCAATCTTTTTTATCCTCTGCGGCACATTCAGCACCCCTCGAAACTGAAACGGTTCAGCTCAATAAAGACAGGTTATGCTAAATGAAAAAAGATCGCAAGACAGTCAGAGGAGCAGATATAAAAAAAGCGCATTCGGTCAAAAAAACCGGAATGCGCTTTCAGAATCTGTATCAGCAGATTATTTCAGCAGAGCTTTCGCCTGAGAAACCACGTTTTCAACAGTGAAACCAAATTCACTGAACAGCTGACCGGCTGGTGCAGATTCACCGAATGAATGCATGCCGACGATGGCACCCTGCATACCGGTGTATTTGAACCAGTAATCCGCAATACCCGCTTCGACAGCAACACGCGCGGTCACGGCTGACGGCAGAACAGATTCACGGTAAGCAGCATCCTGTTTGTCGAATGCATCGGTGGACGGCATGGAAACCACACGCGCTTTACGGCCTTCGGCTGTCAGCTGCTCGTATGCTTTCACGGCCAGTTCCACTTCAGAACCGGTGGCAATCAGGATCACTTCCGGCTGACCAGCGCAATCTTTCAGGATATACGCCCCTTTTTCGATATCTGCCAGCTGCTGCGCGGTACGCGGCTGCTGTGCCAGATTCTGACGGGAGAAGATCAGGGATGTCGGGCCGTTTTTACGCTCAATCGCGTATTTCCAGGCTACCGCAGATTCCACCTGGTCACACGGACGCCATGTGCTCATGTTTGGTGTCACGCGCAGGCTGGCGATTTGCTCAACCGGCTGGTGAGTCGGGCCGTCTTCACCCAGACCGATAGAGTCGTGAGTGTAAACGAAGATGCTGCGGATCTTCATCAGTGCCGCCATACGCACCGCGTTACGGGCATATTCAACGAACATCAGGAAGGTCGCGCCGTAAGGAATGAAACCGCCGTGCAGGGCGATACCGTTCATGATGGCAGACATGCCGAACTCGCGCACGCCGTAGTGAATGTAGTTACCCGCTTTGTCTTCATTGATTGGCGCTGAGCCGGACCACATGGTCAGGTTACTCGGTGCCAGGTCAGCGGAACCGCCCATAAATTCAGGCAGCACTTTACCGAACGCTTCCAGTGCATTTTGTGATGCTTTACGGCTGGCAATGCTGGCCGGGTTGTCCTGGAGGTTCTGAATGAAGGCATTTGCATCCGCTTCCCACTGCGCAGGCAGCTCACCGTTTACACGGCGGCGGTATTCACGGGCCAGTTCAGGGAAGGCTTTTTCGTAGTGAGCGAATTTCACATCCCACTCAGACTCAGCAGCGGCACCGGTTTTCTTCGCATCCCACTCAGTATAGATTTCCTGCGGGATTTCGAACGGCGCATACGGCCAGTTCAGTGCTTCGCGGGTAGCGGCGATTTCCGCATCACCTAACGGAGAACCGTGTGCATCCGCAGTACCGGCTTTCTTCGGTGAACCGAAACCGATAACGGTTTTGCACATCAGCAGGGATGGTTTGTCAGTAACCGCTTTGGCTTCTTCAACGGCTGCTTTGATCTGGTCAGGGTTGTGACCGTCAATGCCGCGCACGACGTGCCAGCCGTAAGCTTCAAAGCGTTTGGCGGTATCGTCAGTGAACCAGCCCTGAACATTACCGTCGATAGAAATGCCGTTGTCATCATAGAAGGCAACCAGTTTACCCAGTTTCAGGGTACCGGCCAGAGAACAGGCCTCGTGGGAGATCCCTTCCATCATACAGCCGTCGCCCATAAAGACGTAGGTGTGATGATCAACAATATCGTGCCCCGGACGGTTGAACTGCGCCGCCAGTGTCTGTTCCGCAACAGCAAAACCGACTGCGTTTGCGATACCCTGGCCTAACGGGCCGGTGGTGGTTTCCACACCCGGTGTGTAGCCGTATTCAGGGTGACCCGGGGTTTTGGAATGCAGCTGACGGAAGGCTTTTAAGTCATCCATCGATACATCATAGCCGGTGAGGTGCAGCAGGCTGTAAATCAGCATTGAGCCGTGGCCGTTTGACAGCACAAAGCGGTCACGATCACTCCAGTGCGGATTGGCCGGGTTGTGCTTCAGATAGTCGCGCCACAGTACTTCCGCGATATCAGCCATGCCCATTGGTGCGCCGGGGTGTCCGGAATTTGCCTTTTGCACCGCGTCCATGCTCAGGAAACGAATCGCATTAGCAAGAGTTTTACGAGAGGTCATTGTCTACTCCAGGTTCGGATAAAAAGCAGATACAGGCTATTTTCGCAGTGCCGCGCACGGATGGCAATCCTTATCACCGGTCAGAGGCAAAGGGTCGGGGCTGAAAAGGCAACAATGAGACGTCAGGCGAGGCGTGTCTGAGGACAGAAACAATACTTCGCACAGGCGGCATTTTCGCTGACTAAATCGTTTTAGCACCAGGTATTGCGCAACAGCGGAAGTGACCTATTAAACCCGATTACCGCAATGAATAGCAAGCGGAAATACCGCATTCTGTGCGCTTATCCGGCGGATGGCGGGAGTTTCCTGCCGGCAGCGGAAAAATTCCGCTTACCGGCAGACGAAGATATTACGGTTTCTCTTTTTTACCGACGACACTGTCAAAATTGAATAAAAGATTCAGCACGATAGCCAGAACAAAGGTCACTATCACGCCCTGGGAAAGAATAATCCGCAGCATTTCCGGCAGCTGAGAAAGGGCTTCCCCCTGACCGTTAAACATCAGCCCGACACTGACTGAAATCCCGACCACCATCATATTGCCCATTTTGGTCATATCGACAGATTTTGTCAGTGTATCTATCCCCGCCACCGTAATAAAGGCAAAAATCACCAGGGTCGCACCACCGAAAACCGAAGCGGGGATCATGGTCGCAATTGCGGAGAATTTGGGAATAATACTGAGGATAATCAGGATCACACCGCTGCACGCGGTTACATAACGGCTGCGCACACCGGAAATAATAATCACCCCCGCATTGTTAATAAAAGAGGTCAGCGGCGTACAGTTAAACAGCCCGGAAATGGTCACCGCCACCCCTTCCCCGCGCATCGGAGAGTTCAGGGCATTACCTTCCATAGAGCGGTTACACAGGCGGCCGACAGTGGAGAAAGTACCGACAGAATCCAGAGTGGCCATAAAGGTACCGAGGAACATCAGAATAATGGCGGTCAGATCAAACTGAATGCCGTAATGGGCGGGACGAACAAACGAAAACCACCCGGCACTGCTCACAGGGCCGAAATTGACCATATCCATCACCACCGCGACCAAAGTGGCCACGATCAGGCCGATCAGAATCGACATTTCCCGCAACGCGCCTTTACCGAAGCGGTTTAACAGCACAATTACCGCGATAGTCAGCACACCGAGAAAAATACCGGCCGGGTCGCCGTAGGAGGCATCCCCCGGATAGCCGACAATGCCGGAAAACGAAACCGGCAGCAGGGAAACACCGAGCATTATAAGATAACAGCCGATGACTATCGGTTTGAATAAGAAAGCGATTTTTCCGTACAGCGGCGCGAGGAAGAACAGCAGCACCCCGGAGACCAGGGTTCCGCCGAAGACATAAGGCAGCGATTCAAGCCCCCCGCCGAACCGCGAGGCGATAATAAAAACCGGCGGCATCGCCACAAACGAGGTGCCGAGGATCAGCGGCAGACTGACGCCGACGTATTTGGTGATACTCAGTGACTGGATAAGTGTCCCCACGCCGGAGACAAAAATCGCGGCGGCAATCAGCAGGGTGGTATCTTCCTGTGATAGTTTCAGAACCTGGGAAATCACTATCGGCACGGCAATGGTGCCGGTAAACATGGCAAAAATATGCTGAACAGCATACGGAAACAGTTTCCGCATCGGCATCATTTCATTGACTTCATCACTCCCGGTGTTTGTTTTCATAAATACAACCTCTGTGATTGGTTTTATTGTTTTTACCGGCACAGCGGCGACGGCCGCGCAACCGGTTACGGAAAACAAACAGCAAGATATGTGCCAGCACCTGAACATTATTTATTCACATAAAGTATGAGTGTGGTCACAACGCATTATCAAAATGATAAGAGAGGTAATACCGGGGGATGATAATGATACAGGGCGATTGTGCAGTGTAAAAACAGAAAAGCCCTGACATTACTGTCAGGGCTTCTGTAATCTGGCGGAACGGACGGGACTCGAACCCGCGACCCCCTGCGTGACAGGCAGGTATTCTAACCAACTGAACTACCGCTCCGTGTGTTCCTTTTCGGGAACGGTGCGGATAATACGATGCCGGTTCCCGTTCGTCAATACCTGATTTGTGTAAATCCATGCAATTGCACAGTTTTTCACCTGAATATACTGTTTTATACGGGTCACCGCACACGACACACGGTCTCCCGCAACGCGCTCATCCGGTTTCAGGGCGCGGTTTGTTTTTCCAGATCAAGCAGATAAATCATGGCCTCATCCCGGCTATCCCCGCACATTTCCCGCGAGGGCTGTAGTCCGCTGCAAACCGCCGGACGCAGCGGTGAGCCGAAAATCAGGCACAAATTCTGCTCCGATAACTGAACGCAGCGGGTATTGGCAGGTTTACCGTCCGGCATCCCCGGAATCGGTGATGAGATGGATGGCGCAGTACAGCAGGCACCACAGTCACTGCGGCAGGCAGTCAGCTCCGCCAGATGCACGGGTTCGCCCCTTTTTTCTCCGCCAGATCCAGACGCGCCTCGTGCGCGGCAATTTCCTCATCCGTGGCATATACCACCCGCAGACCGCTCTGCGGGCGGGTAACGCGCTGAATAGTCTGAACGTTCTCTTCGCCGCTGCTCTCATTATCCGCTGAAAAAGCCAGTGATGTCTGGCCGCCGGTCATTGCCAGATAAACATCCGACAGAATCTCGGCATCGAGTAACGCGCCGTGCAGCAGACGTTTTGAGTTATCTATCTGATAGCGATCACATAAGGCATCGAGGTTATTACGCTTGCCGGGGAAAAGCTGTCTGGCGAGCGTTAAGCTGTCAGTGATGGTACAGAATTCGGCGGTCGGCGGGATCCCCCGGTTCAGCTTGCGGAATTCATAATCCATAAAGCCGATATCGAAGGGCGCGTTATGAATAACCAGCTCCGCACCACGGATAAATTCAATAAATTCATCCGCAATGTCGGCAAAAACCGGTTTGTCCATCAGGAATTCATCACTGATCCCGTGCACACTAAAGGCTTCCGGGTCCACCAGCCGGTCAGGCCGGATATAGAGATGGAAGTTACGGCCGGTCAGGCGCCGGTTGATCACTTCAACCGCACCGATCTCAATAATATTGTGCCCCTCGTAGTGGGCACCCAGTTTGTTCATACCGGTGGTTTCGGTATCGAGAACAATTTGTCGTGTAATATCAGTGCTCATAATGGCGTTTTGTGTCAGACTCAGGTAATTGCCAATCAATCAGAGGAAGAGTCTACCAGAGATGAGTGACAAGGTAGAAATTTTCACCGACGGCTCCTGCCTCGGAAATCCGGGCCCCGGCGGCTACGGCGCGCTGCTGCGTTATAAAGGCCATGAGAAAGCACTCAGTGAGGGCTTTTTTCTTACCACCAATAACCGGATGGAGCTGCTGGCCGCTATTGTGGCGCTGGAAACCCTCAAACGTCCGTGTGATATCGTGCTGACCACCGACAGCCAGTATGTCCGTCAGGGCATCACGCAGTGGATCCATAACTGGAAGCGGCGCGGCTGGCGCAAAGCGGATAAATCCCCGGTGGTGAATGTCGATTTGTGGCAGCGCCTGGATGCCGCCATCACCCGCCATCAGATTGACTGGCAGTGGGTGAAAGGCCACGCAGGGCACCCGGAAAACGAGCGCTGTGATGAACTCGCCCGTGCAGCGGCAGAATCCCCGTCACAGGACGATACCGGTTATCAGCCGGCAACGGAATAATCCTCAGCGCCGTTTCAGACAGCGCGGCGGCGTCTGCTGGCGTGTCGCGCCCACCACATTGTTCAGTTTCGGCCGCAGCAGGCGCAGCTTCTGCGGTGTGAACGTCAGCGGCACCGTACGTTTACGGGCCACAATCACCCCCAGACAGCCGAAAATCCGCGCATGCCGGTTGCCGAAACTTGCCGGATCACACCAGGGGATCGGCGTGGTCAGCCGGTGATACATAATTTTGTAATTAAGCAGACTGAGCCAGTCGAGCATACGGAACTGTGAAAACATCCGGCTGCACTGCGGCTCCCGGTTCAGACGCCACGGGATCAGTTTGCGTGCCCCCAGCAGGCTCAGCGGGTTAAATCCGCTGATAATCAGCCAGCCGTCCTCAATCAGGACACGGTCAGCCTCACGCAGCAACCGGTGCGGATCACTGCTGTAGCCCAGATTATGTGCCAGCACACAGACATCCGCGGATTTGTCGAGAAACGGCAATTGCGCCGCCTCCCCGAATACCTGTAAGGTGTTACCCTGCGGTGCCACATTCACCTGATGCGGGATCATGCAGCTGCTGCTGTCAATTTCACAGCTCAGCGCGCCGATCTTAATCAGATGAAAACCAAACATTTTCGGCCACCAGGGCGCCAGCTGTGCTTCCAGCGATTGCCGGAAGCGGCGCCCGCAGGGAATATCGCACCACGAGTCCGGCATCATCAGAGTTTTTGTCGCTCGTGCAGAAAACATGGCTTTATCCTTGATTCACACTCAGAAAGGTGAGGTATCTATGGAGCTTATCAGAATTTCCGCGTTATCAGATAACTACATTTGGCTATTACGGGATAATGCGCACACCTGTATTATCGTTGACCCCGGCGTCAGTGAGCCGGTACTGAATACACTGCGGGAGCGGGGACTGATCCCTTCAGCCATCCTGCTGACACACCATCATGCGGATCACACCGGCGGCACGGCAGAGATTGTTTCACATTATCCCGGCCTGCCGGTTTACGGCCCCGCCGAAACCCAGCCGAAAGGCGCAAATCACTGCGTGCAGGATAATGACACGATTACCTGCGGCGGGCTGACATTTCAGGTCATGGCAGTGCCGGGGCATACACTCGGTCATGTGGCTTATTATTGCGAACCTTATCTGTTTTGCGGCGATACGCTCTTCTCCGGTGGCTGCGGCCGTATTTTTGAGGGCACACCGGCACAGATGTTCCGTTCAGTCAGCCGCCTTGCGGCGCTGCCGGATGAGACGCTGGTCTGCTGTGCGCATGAATATACACAGTCTAACCTCGCCTTTGCGCGCGCTGTCTGGCCGGAAAACCGTGATATTCAGGCATATCAGCAATATATTGCAGAATTACGTCAGAATCATGAAGCTACACTGCCCGTCACACTGAAAACAGAAAGGAAAATTAATGTTTTTCTTAACTGTGATAATATTGATCTGCAACATAATTTATCAGTAAGTAAACATACGGCGACGGCTGAGGAAACTTTTACGTCTTTACGCGCAAAAAAAGATCAATTTTAGCCGTAATCGTTGTCAGGGCGGAATAACACCAGTATGATTGCAAAACCTACAGACTGAAGAATAATAATGCTGATTCCGCCAACATGAAAATCAAAGCTACACTCCTTGCCGCCGCAATTTTGCTGGCGGGGTGTCAGACTGCGCCGCAGAAAACTGCACAGGACCCTCATTATCCTTCCGGTAACGGTTTTTTACTGACGGCCCGGCAGATGAACGCAGCAAAGGCATCCTCCGTCAGTCCCGAAGATGATATCTGGGGTTATATCCGCGATGAAATGAAAATGAACATCCCGGACAATGACCGCATACGCGCCGAAGAACTTTCTTACCTCGCCAAAAAGAGCTATCTCCACGATGTGACACTGCGCGCAGAACCTTACATGTACTGGATCATCGGTAAAATCGATGAACGTAACATGCCGATGGAACTGGTTCTGCTGCCCATAGTGGAGAGTGCTTTTAATCCGCATGCCACCTCACCGGCCCAGGCTGCCGGGTTATGGCAGATTATCCCGAGTACCGGCAAAGCAAGCGGGCTGAACCAGAACCAGTGGGTTGATGACCGCCGTGATGTGGCTGCCTCCACCACTGCCGCGCTGGATTTACTGGAGCGCCTGAATAATATGTTCGGCGGAGACTGGGCACTGACCCTGGCCGCGTATAACAGCGGCGAAGGCCGCGTGCTGCGCGCGATGGAAGCGAATGCGGCCGCCGGAAAACCAACGGATTACTGGTCATTATCCCTGCCGAAAGAGACCATGGATTATGTGCCGCGTATTTTTGCCCTGAGCAATGTTATCCGCAACAGTGATCGTAACGGTGTGAATTTACCGGTACCGGATGCAGAGCGCGCCCTGGCACGGGTGAATATCGGTCAGCAGATTTCCCTGGATGTCGCGGCACAGCTGCTGGATATGCCGGTTTCCAGACTGAAAGATTACAACCCGAGCCTGAAACGCGGTGTAACCTCACCGGCCGGACCTCACTATCTGATGCTGCCGAAAACCAAAGTCGACCAGCTGATGAACGCGTTATCTGATGACGCAGTGCTTGATGATATCCGCACAGCGGTCGCAAGAAACAATCAGCGAACTGAACAGCTGAGTTCGCCGGCTGGCCGTGCACAAGCTGCGAAATATAAAGTGAAAAGCGGTGATTCGTTCTACGCCATTGCCAACCGCCATAAGATGACCGTCGCTGAACTGAAAAAGCTGAACGGACTGAAAAGCGCTGCGGTTCTGAAACCGGGACAAACGTTGCAGGTGAAAGGCAGCCCGGTGGTGAAACCATCTAAAGCCGCCACCAAAAATGCTATGCGTCTGGCGAAGTATAAAGTGCGTCAGGGTGATTCTTACTACAGTATTGCGCAGCGCCATGGTGTGACACTGAAAGAGCTGATGTCCTGGAACAGTAAAGTCAAAATGAAGGACTTGCATCCGGGTATTGAGCTAACGGTTTATGTTGCCAATAAACGCGGCTGATAATCACTGAATCACCACGCTTTATCTGAAGCCCTGCATGACGCAGGGCTTTTTCATATCCGGTGATACCTGAATGTCTTTCCGGCTGCTCTTCTTCTTTCCCGCACTTCTGCGATATCAGTACATCCGCACCGATATTCTTTGTTGCCGGTATAAAAAAACCCGCTGATAAATCAGCAGGTTTTCTGTGTTGAACTTTGCTTTCGTGTTTATTATCAGCTGTGCTGTTATACCCAGAACAACCAGGCAAAGGCTGAGATAACAATGATACAGGCGATATTCAGCACACCACCGACCCGCACCATCTCAGACTGTTTGATAAACCCGGTCCCGAACACTATCGCATTCGGCGGCGTCGCCACCGGCAGCATAAAGGCACAGGATGCACCGATACCGATAATCATGGTCAGTGCCATCACCGGCATTCCCAGACCATCTGCCACACCGGCAAAGATAGGTACCAGCAGTGCAGCACTCGCGGTGTTACTGGTGAACTCCGTCAGCACAATAATAAAGGTGGTGACAGCGATAATAATCACCAGCCAGCTGCTGTTACCAAAGGAGGTTTTCATCCAGTCCGCCATCACTTCACTGGCACCGGAATCTTTCAGGATCATACTCAGTGTCAGACCGCCGCCGAACAAGAACAGAACGCCCCACTCGGTGTTGTTCTGAATCTGTGACCAGCTGGCCACCCCGGTAATACCAATCAGCGCAGCGGCACTCAGGGCGATAATAGTATCGAAATCTTTGATTTTACCCAGCAGATCACTCAGCGGTGCACTGCCGATCCAGCAGATAACGGTCAGACCGAAAATCGCCAGTGTCAGCAGACGTTTTGGTGTCCACTGAACCTGCTCCACTTCAATTTCAAAGCGGGCACCGAGCTTCGGACGTAACATCAGGTACATAATACCGAACATAATCGGCATCAGGATCAGCACCATCGGAATGCCGTATTTCATCCAGGTGAAGAAGTCCATTCCCAGCTGGTTTGCGGCAATAATGTTCGGCGGGCTGCCGACCATCGTTCCCAGGCCGCCGATACTGGCGCTGTACGCCACGCCCAGCAGCATAAATACGAACGTGTTACGGTCGTGACGGATATCGAGGTTCCCCAGAATACCCAGCACCAGCGGTAACATCATCGCGGCGGTAGCAGTGTTACTGATCCACATGGACAGCGCACCGGTCACACTGAACAGCAGAATCACTGCCGCCCATAAACGACCGCGGGCAATCAGCAGCAGGCGGTTGGCAATCAGGCGATCCAGCCCCTGAATATGCAGTGCCGTCGCCAGCGCAAAGCCACCGAAGAACAGGAAAATGGTCGGACTGGCAAAAGACTGTAATGCCTTACCTGCGCCCAGTAATCCGAGAAAAACGGCCAGAATCGGGATCAGTAACGCGGTCAGCGTGACATGAATCGCCTCAGTCAGCCATAAAACAGCGACGAACACCATCAGCGCCAGCCCGGCATTTTCTTTGTCGCTGTAGGGCAGGTATTTCAGCAGCAGTATCAGCACCACGATGTCCAGAGCCAGTATGATGAGTCCCTTTGTATTAAAAGAACCCAGCCCGGTGGATTGGGTGAGCGTTTCTGAAGCGTCCATGATAATTCCCTCAGTAGGATGAAAAAGTATTCACGAAACCGATTGCTGTCATAGTTTAATAACCGGCATTTTTGCGTGAATGCTAAAAATGTTAAACAATTTATCTTCATGTGAAATATAAAAAGTATTAATAACAAAATACATCACAAATCGTCCGTTTTGCGATCTGAGGCAACAGAATAAGTAAAAAAACTTGTCATAGCATGGTAAATGACCAGTTTTAGTCATTGAGAGAACGGATAGAAAGCGGGGGAATATTCGTAAGATAAGATAACGCGGTCATAAAAAAAGGTGTGCCCGCCGGACACACCTTTTTTAACATTCACAGTAACAATTACTGACCTTTGATCTCTTTGCGGCCGTGGAACGGAGCACGTTCGCCCAGCGCTTCTTCGATACGGATCAGTTGGTTGTACTTGGCAACACGGTCAGAACGGCTCATAGAACCGGTTTTGATCTGGCCTGCTGCGGTACCGACAGCCAGGTCGGCAATCGTGGCATCTTCGGTTTCACCGGAACGGTGAGAGATAACGGCAGTGTAACCGGCGTCTTTTGCCATTTTGATAGCAGCCAGTGTTTCGGTCAGTGAACCGATCTGGTTGAATTTAATCAGAATGGAGTTAACGATACCTTTTTCGATACCTTCTTTCAGGATCTTGGTATTGGTCACGAACAGGTCATCACCGACCAGCTGGATTTTATCGCCCATGACTTTAGTCTGATACGCGAAACCATCCCAGTCAGATTCATCCAGACCATCTTCGATAGAGACGATCGGATACTCTTTGGTCAGCTCTTCCAGGTAGTGAGTGAATTCCTGAGAGGTAAAGGTACGGCCTTCGCCTTTCAGTTCATACATACCGGTTTCTTTGTTGTAGAACTCAGATGCTGCACAGTCCATCGCCAGGGTAACGTCTTTGCCTAACTCGTAGCCTGCTGCTTTAACGGCTTCTTTGATGTCAGCCAGCGCTTCTGCGTTAGAACCCAGGTTTGGTGCATAACCACCTTCATCACCCACAGCGGTGTTCATGCCTTTAGCTTTCAGCACTTTTGCCAGGTGATGGAAGATTTCAGAACCCATGCGGACAGCTTCTTTCAGAGAAGGCGCGCCGACAGGCTGGATCATGAATTCCTGGATGTCCACGTTGTTATCAGCGTGCTCACCACCGTTCAGGATGTTCATCATCGGCAGCGGCATAGAGTATTTGCCCGGAGTGCCGTTCAGTTCTGCGATGTGTGCGTACAGAGGTAAACCTTTTGATGCGGCAGCAGCTTTGGCGTTTGCCAGAGACACAGCCAGAATCGCGTTTGCACCGAAGTTGGATTTGTTTTCAGTGCCATCCAGGTCGATCATGATCTGGTCAACTTTTGCCTGATCTTTGGCATCCTGACCCAGCAGCGCCTGTGCGATCGGACCATTTACCGCGCCGACTGCCTTCAGAACACCTTTACCCAGGAAACGTGATTTATCACCGTCACGCAGTTCCAGCGCTTCACGGGAACCGGTAGATGCGCCTGACGGAGCAGCCGCCATACCCACAAAACCGCCTTCCAGGTGTACTTCAGCTTCTACAGTAGGGTTACCGCGGGAGTCGATGATTTCACGGCCGATCACTTTAACGATTTTGGACATTAGGTTTTCCTCAGTACAAGTTAAATTTTCAGATAAGTAACCGGCACTTACAGCCGGTCACTCACCTCACATCTTATTTTAGCAGACCTTTCTGGTTATCAGAGGCTGCCTTGACAAAACCTGCAAACAGCGGATGACCATCACGCGGGGTAGAGGTGAACTCCGGATGGAACTGACAGGCCACAAACCACGGATGGTTCGGGTTCTCGATGATTTCCACCAGTTTGTTGTCCACTGAGCGGCCCGCAACCAGCAGACCCGCATCTTCAAGACGCTTCAGTAACATGTTGTTCACTTCATAACGATGACGGTGACGTTCAGTAATCGCATCTTTGCCGTACAACCGGCGAACCAGGGAATTGTTCGTCAGGTGGCATAACTGACCGCCGACACGCATTGTACCGCCGAGATCACTCTCTTCGCTGCGGACTTCAATATTGCCGTCTTCGTCGCGCCATTCGGTGATAAGCGCAACGACCGGGTACTTACAATCAGCATCAAATTCCGTGGAGTTCGCGTCATCCATACCGGCCAGGTTACGGGCAAAGTCAATCAGTGCCACCTGCATTCCCAGGCAAATGCCCAGATACGGAATGTTGTTCTCGCGGGCATAGCGGGCAGTCATAATCTTACCTTCCACACCACGGGAACCAAAACCGCCCGGCACCAGAATCGCATCCAGACCCTGTAACAGTTCTGTACCGCGGGTTTCCACATCCTGAGAATCAATCAGTTTGATGTTCACAGTGACGCGGTTTTTCAGGCCGCCGTGTTTCAGTGCTTCGATAACGGATTTATAGGCATCCGGCAGTTCAACATATTTGCCGACCATCCCGATGGTGACTTCACCTGACGGATTGGCTTCCTCATAAATCACCTGCTCCCATTCGGAGAGATCTGCCTCAGGAGCATTAATGCTGAATCGTTTACAGATATAATCATCTAATCCCTGGGATTTCAAGAGGCCGGGGATTTTATAAATGGAATCTACGTCTTTCAGACTGATCACTGCTTTTTCAGGAACGTTACAGAAAAGCGCGATTTTGGCGCGTTCGTTAGCAGGAATCACTCTGTCTGAACGGCAAATCAGCACATCCGGCTGAATACCGATGGATAATAATTCTTTCACTGAGTGCTGAGTCGGCTTGGTTTTTACTTCACCGGCAGCCGCCAGATACGGAACCAAAGTCAAATGCAGATATAAGGTGTGTTCACGGCCGACTTCCGCCGCCATCTGACGGATAGCTTCCAGGAACGGCAGTGATTCGATATCACCGACAGTCCCGCCGACTTCCACCAGCACCACGTCATGACCTTCACCGCCACGGATGATACGATCTTTGATTTCGTTGGTGATGTGCGGGATAACCTGAATGGTGGCACCGAGATAGTCGCCGCGGCGCTCTTTGCGCAGAACTTCAGAGTAAACACGTCCGGTGGTGAAGTTATTGCGGCGGGTCATTTTGGTGCGGATGAAGCGCTCGTAGTGACCTAAGTCGAGATCAGTTTCAGCGCCGTCGTTGGTGACGAAAACTTCCCCGTGTTGGGTCGGGCTCATGGTTCCCGGATCGACGTTGATGTACGGATCCAGTTTCATCATGGTGACATTGAGTCCACGGGCTTCGAGTATAGCCGCTAAAGAGGCTGCGGCAATGCCTTTACCCAGAGAGGATACGACCCCGCCGGTCACAAAAATATAATTAGTTTTCATGCTGAACCTGAAAGTTTAGGTGTAATAGATGATGGATATAACAGGACGGGAAAATAGTATACCCTAACCTTATTTTGGCGACAAATAATCTCGTCACCTCTTTTCGGTTATCCGTCGCTCCCGGGGCGGTAAAAACCGCCTTTTTACACTAACTAATCAACGTCTTACATTTTATAAAAAACTTTTCATTCTCCGGTAAAATCATTAGCTGAAAGCATTAAGCTTACCCCTCACGGGATTTAACATCCTGCCAACTTTTCTCCATTTCATCAAGTGTTGCTGATTCCATGGTCAGTCCGCGGGCGGCAATATCGCTCTCCACCTGACGAAAACGGTTCTCAAACTTACGGCAGGCTTTTTGTAACACCATTTCCGGTTTATGTCCCAGATGACGGGAAAAATTCACCACTGCGAACAGCAAATCACCCAGCTCTTCAGCCACGCGCTCATCATTCACCTGCGGCTGATTCACTTCCTCCATCACCTCATCCAGTTCCTCATACACCTTACCGAGCACCGGCGGAAGTGTGTCCCAGTCAAATCCGGCAGACGCACAGCGTTTCTGGATTTTATAGGCCCGCATCAGGGCAGGCAGTGTTGCCGGGATATCATCCAGCAGGGAATACTGTGATTTTTCAGCGCGTTCGGCACTTTTTCGCTGCTCCCAGCCGGAAATGGCCGCTTCCGCACCGATCCCCTGCTCACGGGCAAAAATATGCGGGTGGCGGCGGGTCAGTTTGTCACTGACGGCGGCGGCGATATCCTCAAAATCAAAACGCCCTTCCTCTTTCGCCATCTGCGCGTAAAACACCACCTGAAATAATAAGTCACCTAACTCACCTTTCAGATCGTCAAAATCCGCCCGCTCAATCGCGTCCAGAACCTCATAGGTCTCTTCCAGGGTGTAAGGGGCGATAGTGGCATAGGTTTGTGCTTTGTCCCACGGACAGCCGTTTTCCGGGTCGCGTAACTGCGACATGATCGCCAGCAGGCGTTCAACTGATACAGACATGTGATTAATTCCTGAATATGATTTCCGGGAGGATAAAAAAGCAGACAGGCGTCTGCTTTTTTCAGTTCAGTGTAACCGATTTCCGGCCGTTTTACTGAGTGTGACGTTTTGCCTCAATCACATCCGGCAGTTGGTTCAGTTTTGCCAGCACACGACTGAGGGTCTGGATATTGTAGATTTCCATATCCATATCAATGGTGGCAATCTGCTGTTTCACATCACTGTGGCTGCGCACCCCGAGAACATTCACTTTCTCGTTGGCCAGAATAGTGGTGATATCGCGCAACAGGCCGCTGCGGTCATTCGCCACCACACGCACCACCAGGGAATAGCCGCTGGAGTAACTCGCACTCCAGACCGCTTCCACCAGGCGCTCAGGTGCCTGCTCCTGCAATTCCGCCAGCTGTTCGCAATCCGCACGGTGGATGGAAATCCCCCGGCCTTTGGTGATAAAGCCGACAATATCATCCCCCGGAATCGGCTGGCAGCAGCGGGCAATGTGATGCATCAGGTTACCGACACCCTCAACCACAATACGGCCGCTGCTCTGGTGAGCCGGTGCCGGTTTGGCCGGCGGGGCTTTTTCCAGGGTTTTCAGGGCTTCGCGATCGGCCTCTTCCGCTGTCGGCTTGTTCAGTTTGCTTTGCAGGTAGTTCGACAGCTGGTTGATGCGGATATCACCGACACCAATACCGGCCAGAACTTCATCCAGCGAGTGAACGTTATAACGGGCGATCAGCAGTTTTTCCGCCTCTTTCAGGCTGATATCCTGCGCGGCCAGTTCGTTGTCCAGCATCTGCCGCCCGGCGATAATATTTTTATCGCGATCCTGCTTGCGGAACCAGTTATGGATCTTGGCGCGGCCCCGGCTGGTGGTGACATACCCCAGGTTCGGGTTCAGCCAGTCACGGCTCGGGTTCGGCTGTTTCTGGGTGATCACTTCAATCTGATCACCCATCTGCAACTGGTAACTGAACGGTACAATACGACCGCCGATTTTTGCGCCGATGCAGCGGTGACCCACATCGCTGTGGATGTGATAAGCAAAATCGAGCGGCGTGGAGCCGGCCGGTAAATCCACCACATCCCCTTTCGGGGTAAAGACATAAACGCGGTCATCAAACACCTGACTGCGCACTTCATCCAGCATTTCACCGGAATCGGCCATCTCTTCCTGCCACGCGATCAGTTTACGCAGCCAGGCGATACGGTTTTCGTAACTGCCGGTTTTGCCGCCGCCTGCGGTACCTTCTTTGTATTTCCAGTGCGCGGCAACGCCGAGCTCCGCATCCTCATGCATCTGCCGGGTGCGGATCTGAATTTCCAGGGTTTTGCCCGCCGGACCCAGCACCACAGTATGAATCGACTGATAACCGTTCGGTTTCGGGTTCGCCACATAGTCATCAAACTCATCCGGCAGATGACGGAAATGGGTGTGAACAATCCCGAGCGCGGCGTAGCAGTCCTGAAGACGCTCCACCACAATCCGCACGGCGCGGACATCAAACAGCTCATCAAAGGAGAGCGATTTTTTCTGCATCTTGCGCCAGATACTGTAGATGTGCTTCGGCCGTCCGTAGATCTCGGCCTGAATGCCCTCTTCTTTCATGTCGTTGCGCAGGGTCGTGACAAAGTTATCAATATACTCTTCGCGGTCAAGACGGCGTTCATGCAGCAGGCTGGCAATGCGTTTGTAATCATCCGGGTGCAGATAACGGAAGCAGTAATCCTCCAGCTCCCATTTCAGTTGCCCGATCCCGAGGCGGTTCGCCAGCGGGGCATAAATATTGAAACACTCTTTGGCGGCCAGAACGCGCTCGTCCTCACCGGCATCTTTCACTTCGCGCAGATGGGCTATCCGCTCTGCCAGTTTGATAACCACGCAGCGGAAATCTTCCACCATGGAGAGCAGCATACGGCGGATGTTATCCACCTGCACCGAGCTGGTTTCGTCGTTATGGGTGGCTTTCAGCTGACGGATAGCATCCATATCCATCACACCTTTGACCAGCAGCCAGATAGCGGGACCAAAGGCTTCGCTTATCTCTTCCTCTCCGAGGATCTCCGCTTCGGCCAGCGGAAAAAGCAACGCTGCGCGCAGACTGTCGAGATCCATACTGAGGGTGGATAAAATTTCCACCATCTCAATACCGCGCCCGAGCAACAGCGCCGCATCCTGATGTCCATCAACCTTCTGATGACAGTAATGCCAGACCTCTTCCAGTTTTTCACCCGTCACCGGGTTATGCAGCCCGAGGCTGTTAATCCAGTGTGCCGGGTCAAACTCACCGGCCGGTGTTAAATGCGCACTTCTTACCGCGACCATACATTCTCCCTACTGACTGACCGGTGGTGTCTTTGTGAAAAGCACCATCGACTCCAAATGGCCGGTTTGCGGAAACATATCCAGCATACGGACAGCATTCCGGTGATACCCGGCACCATGCAGAACCTGACTATCCCTTGCAAGTGTTGTGGGATTACAGGAAACATAAACGATGCGCTCAGGGGAAAGCGCAACAATATGCGGCATAATCTCAGCCGCCCCGGCACGCGCCGGATCCAGTAATACTTTGTTAAACCCGGAAGCCGCCCACGGCTCCCCGGTAATATCCTGCGACAAATCCGCGTGATAAAATGCGGCATTCGCCAGATTATTGAGACGGGCATTCTCCCGTGCCGTGCGGACCAGCGCATCCACGCCTTCCACCCCGACAACCTCACCGGCGCGTTCCGCCACCGGCAGCGTAAAATTACCCATCCCGCAGAAGAGATCTAACACGCGATCGTGTTTTGTCAGCTCCAACCAGTTCAGCGCCTGTGCCACCATCAGCTCATTCAGGGCACCGTTCACCTGGATAAAATCCTGCGGACTGAACTGTAATTTTAACCCGGCTACCGCGTAATGCGGAGGATACGGCGCACAAACTGCCACAGGCGGTGCACCGGCACTGCCCTGCAGATAAAGCGCGGTATTGTGTTCAGCACAAAACGCCGTCAGTGCGGACAAATCCGCATCACTGAGCGGTGCCAGATGACGCAGTACCAGCAGCGGTCCGCTTTCGGTATCTGCCAGTTCCGCGTGACCGAGTTCCGGTGCGGCGGCCAGAGACGACAGACAGCGCTGTAAGGGTACCAGTAATGCCTCCAGACGCGGAACCAGCACCGGACACTGTGTGACAGCAACCGTTGATTTGCTCTGCGCCTGACGGAATCCCATGGTCAGCTGTTTTGTTTTCGGGGAATACACCAGCGCCAGCCGCGCCCGGCGGCGGTAGCCGTACTCTTCCCCGCTCAGAACAGGGATCTCCCCGCACGCCTCACCTGTTTCGCGGGTCAGCAGATACGCGAGATACGCCGCTTTGGTTTCCCGCTGCATGGCAACCGGAATATGCTGCTGCTGGCAGCCGCCGCACTGTCCGTAATGACGGCAGGCTGGTTTGCGGCGCGCCGGGTTATCAGACAGGCGTTTCACCACACTGCCTTTGGCATAGTGACGCTTTTCTTCCGTCAGCCTGACCTGTGCGGACTCACCCGGCATCAGATCCGGGATAAAAACAGTTTTTCCCTGAAGGCGGGCAATGCCCTGCCCGAGGGCATCGAGAGAGTCAGCGGTGACTGTGACAGTCCGGGACTGCCGCGGGGTCTGACGGGGCTGAGAATAAAATTGCGCCATAATGATAAAAAACGTTGTCTGTGAGGCCGGTGATTTTCCCATAAAGCAGCGTATTGACCAACGGATTCTTCGGATACACTGCAAATAACACGTCATGGACCGGTAAAAAATGCATGGCGCTGATTATACCATACTGCCGGATAGTGCCTCAGCACTATTTGTTAAAAGGATAAATGATATTTATCGTTACACATCAGTGCTGCCGGTTTCATTATTTATAATGCCTGATACCGCACCACCCGCTGAATAATACGCAATATCAGCCACTGATAAATAATAAATTTACATGAACTTACCGGTGCTGATTTTTTTGGCACAAAAAAAACCGTTATTTAAAAAATAACGGTTTATTGTTACCGGCAATAAAAATGTATCCTGATATGACAGCGTTATGCATCCTGCTCCGGCCACAATCCGCCGAAATGCATTAACTCCCCGCTGACCAGGAAACGGGTGATCATTTCATCCGCCGGGGTCATTCTGTTTGCCAGACGTTCACTGAGTAACTGCAGCCGCGCCGCTTCATTCAGCAGGCCATGCTGCTCCAGCGCGCGCCGGGCGGCGATAAGCAGTGTCTCAACCACCGTGGAAACAGTCAGGTCGGCAAACGGCTCGCGGGCAATCGCATTAAAGCGGGCGTCCGGCTGCACGCTGTAATTAAAGGAAATGGTGTCATCCAGCACCAGCCCGAGGATCCACGCACAGAATGCGCCCATCAGCGCCGGGTCCGGAACCGCATCGAACGCTTTGAATTCAATCCGACCGTGCTCACCCTCGTTACGTGCCGGATAAATAAAGTCATGCGGATACACCGCCGAGTTGGTCAGGAACCCTTTACAGGCCGGACGGTGACAACTGCGCAGTGCGGTACGGCGGGATAAACCGCCCCATAACTGCCCGTTTTCCAGCGGACCGTTCAGCGAAAGCGCCACCAGGTACGGTGCAAAGAACGTCAGTTTTTCAACCGCGTGCACAACACGGGCGTCACTCATTTCCGGCACGGAAATATTGATATCCGGCCCGCAGGTCTGCATTACCAGATCCGCGTGGCGGAAAGCAGCGTGCTCCTCACGGAACGCTTTTTCCCATGCATTCAGCGGCGGATTAAACTGATAGCGCGGCGAAACCGGATGATAAGCACTGATTGCCAGCCCCAGCCCGCACGCTTTCAGACGTTCACTCAGCTGCGCTTCAATAATCTGCAGGAAATCCAGTGCCGCTGTCACCGACTTTGCCGGTGGCGTGCGGATTTCTATACCTTTGATAACCTGGGCAATGAGTTTGCCTTCCGGTGAAAACCGCTCATCGCCCTCAACATACCAGTAACCGGCTTTAATCCCCGCATCACCCTTATGCAGCGAGGCATCATCCATCCCCGGGCGGTTATTCAGTGCAGGCGCCAGCTCTGACAGGGTAATATTGTCAAAGGATTTAATACCGGCGGCACTTTTATTCCGGTACTGTGTCAGCCAATATTCAAATTCAATCCCGACCCGATACTCTTTTTGCATACGTGATGTAATCCCGGTTAATACTTTTGGTGCGACGGTATAGCCCCTGAAACGAATTCAGGCTGCGACAATATGATGAACAGATCCGCCGCCGAATACAGTGAATCTATTTCAGCAACACCTGCGGATTAATCGTAGCAACAATTCCGGTAATATTGAACCGGAATTGTCATGTCATTTGTGCGAAAGTGCTGTCATTTATCAGCAGCTTACTGACAAACGGAGAAACGCCGGAATTCTTCGTAAGCGTAATGGTCGGTCATACCGCTGATATAATCCTGAATCAGCCTGGCGCGGTAATAAAATTCCAGGATGGTCTGCTCTTCCGGCGGTTTATCTGCCAGTGCGGCAACGGCTTCCCCGTAGGCCGCCCGCTGCTTGCGTGACAGCTTATGTAACAGCCGGGTTTCGATAAAATAGTGTTTGTGGAAGTTTTCACGGACCAGATCGGCGAAATCCGCCTGCGGCATCATTAACAGCGGCCGGTAAAAATCCAGCAGGCCGTTGATGATCCGGAATCCCTGTAATTCAAGCTCTTCCACTTCGTGGTGGGTAAACACATATTTAAACGCGACCCGTTTCAGGGTTTTCAGCAGACGGTGCTCTTCACTTTTATCTTCCAGCAGCGCCTGATTGTAAGTACCCGCAAACACGGCGGGCAGATTATCGATAAAGCGCTGCGCGGTATACGGCACCAGTTTATTGGTGATATAGACCCGCAGATACATAAAAAACTGATCCTGCGGGCTGCGGTGCTGACTGCGGGTAAGCGACTGATACGCCTGCTCAACGGTATCGCGGAACAGCGCGGAATCCGCAGAGCCTTCCAGCGCCTGCCACTCCTGGCGCAGATAGGTCACCAGGGTATCCGGGGTCAGAATACCTTTCTCCACCGCATCATCCAGGTCAGCAATGCAATACGAGATATCATCCGCCGCTTCCATAATATAACTAAGCGGAAAACGGCAGAACTCACCGAGCTGTAATTCATCACGCAGCCGCTGAATCAGGGTATTTTCAGACCAGTAATAGCCCGGTTTTTTGGTTAGATAATTGAACTCCTCCGGCACCGGCTCTAACTGCCAGGCAGGACGGGTATATTTCAGCACACTGCCTATCTGGGCAAATGTCAGATTCAGTTTCAGCAGATGGTGTGCCATCCGCATTCCCTGGGCATTGCCCTCAAACAGGCACAAATCACGACGCAACTGACGGCGCAGATGATCCGATTGCGGTGAGCCGGTCAGGCGCAGTGCGGCAATCTGACAGTTATCCTCATCCCCGGTCTGTGGCTCCCCCAGCAGGTTACTGAACCATTTCTGAATCGCCGCCTCCCCGAAATGCCCGAACGGCGGGTTGCCGATGTCATGCATCAGACACGCCATTTCAACCACACTCTCAAAGGCATCCGTACGCTCATCCAGGCCGTATTCTTCCAGTTTTTGTGCTTGTTTCAGCTGACTGAGGATCGTTTTGGCGATATACCGCCCGACCTGCTGCACTTCGAGGGAGTGTGTGAGACGGCTGCGGACGGCGGAATTCTGCTCCAGCGGAAACACCTGGGTTTTCTGTTGCAGACGACGGACAGCGGCAGAATTGATAATACGGCCGCGATCGCTTTCAAATGCCTGATTCACCAGAAACTCTTGTGCAGATTCCTCCGCAGAAGCACCAAACTGGCGGTGAAAATTCAGCTTCTTTTTAAAATCAATAACCGGCACGTCGCCTCCGTCTTCTTATCCGCACGGGAAAAGACACCGCCCGCCGGGATTCGGTGATAAACTGTTGCTAATCCGTTATTATGCAGTTCAATTTCTATTCAGGGAGTATGACATAATGAAAGTCGGTATCATAGGTGCGATGGAGCAGGAAGTAACACTGCTGCGTGATCAGATTACCAACATGCAGACCCTCCGCCACGGCGGCTGCGAAATCTATACCGGTCAGATTAACGGTGTTGATGTCGCACTGCTCAAATCCGGTATCGGCAAAGTCGCCGCAGCGATCGGTACCACTCTGCTGCTGGAGCTGTGCAAACCGGATGTGGTGATTAATACCGGTTCTGCCGGTGGCCTCGCGCCGCATCTGAATGTCGGCGATATTGTTGTCTCCTCGGAAGTCCGTTATCACGATGCGGATGTCACTGCGTTCGGTTATGAACCGGGCCAGATGGCACAATGCCCGCCGGCCTTTATTGCCGATGCCGGTCTTATCGCACTGACTGAAAAATGCATTCAGACCCTCGGCCTGAACGCGGTGCGCGGCCTGATTTGCAGCGGTGATGCCTTTATCAACGGCGCAGAGCCGCTGGCGCGTATCCGTACCACCTTCCCGTCAGTAATCGCAGTGGAAATGGAATGTGCGGCTGTCGGCCATGTGTGCCATCAGTATCAGGTACCGTTTGTGGTGGTCCGCGCTATCTCTGACGTGGCGGATAAAGCCTCGCACCTCAGCTTTGATGAGTTTCTGCCGCTGGCAGCAAAGCAATCGTCTCTGATGGTGGCGGAAATCCTCGCCAATATTGATTCACTGAAATGATAAAACCAACATTGCGCCTCGCCGGACTGCTGTTTCTGCTGGCCGCCTGCGGGGCACAGGCAGCGGCACAGCGGGTGATCGCGCTCTCTCCGTCACTGGCGGAGATGGCGTATGCCGCCGGTCTGGGGGAGAACCTGGTCGGTGTCAGCGCCAATGCGGATTATCCGCCGGAAGCGAAAAACATCGGGCAGGTGTCCAGCTGGCAGGGACTGAACCTTGAGCGCATTATTGCCCTGAAACCGGATCTGATCATGGCCTGGCGCGGCGGCAACCCGCAGCGCCCGCTGAGTCAGCTGGAGCATCTCGGGATCAAAGTCGAGTATTTCGATCCGCGCAATCTTGATGAAATTGCGGATGATCTGGATCGCCTCGCGCCTTACAGCCCGCAACCGGCGCTGGCGGAAAAAGCGGCTTCAGATATGCGCAGCGGGATTGATGCCCTGAAAACCCGCTACGGCAATAAACCGGAGAAACTGATTTTTCTCCAGTTCGGTCAGAACCCGATTTTCACCGCGTCCGGCACCACTCTGCAAAGTGAAGTGGTAACACTGTGCCGGGGTAAAAACGTATTTGCCGACAGCCCGGTGCCCTGGCCGCAGGTCAACCGCGAGCAGGTACTGACCCGCAGACCGGACATGATCCTTATCTCCGGGGATAACCGCGAAGTGGAGAATGTAAAGCGCTTCTGGTCTCCGCAGCTTGATGTGCCGGTGATTACGATTAATGCCGACTGGTTCCAGCGCGGCACGCCCCGGCTGTTAAAAGCTGCGGAAGAATTATGTGAGAAAATAAATAATACCTGATATGAATATATCATGTTAATAAT